>DAOUUT010000279.1 GCA_030668025.1 Promethearchaeota archaeon | reverse complement strand
TCAAATTTATGGTGAATTTTTTTACAGATGTCATAAAATTCGTCATAGGAGTAATTTTTATCTGATTTTGGGTCAAAAATTGTAATTTTATCATTTTTCAGCAAATAAAGTGCTTCGATTAATGACAATTCTGATGGTTTAGAAAAATACTCTAAACGAGGTTTACTTATCCCCAAAGGAGAGCCAAAAAATTTCATTTTAACATATAAATATGAGGCAAAGAGGGGGTTAAAAACTATTACACGATTGTTTAGATATGTCGTTGGTATTCTTTCTGGGATATCCTTTTCGTCAATGTCTTCTAGCGAAATAGGAGGTTCTTTTTCGTTAGTCATCTAATAAGATTTATTAAAAATTGTTTAATAATTCTTTCAATTTGGTTTCCACCAGATAAAAGTATATAAATTTTTAAACAAATGTTATTTATAACAAGGTGAGAAAATTGGGAATAAGAAAAGCATCACACGCAGGAAGTTGGTACCCTAAAAATCGTGAAGATTTAATAAGGGATTTGGAATATAATTTTTCTGAAAGTGAATTTGGGCCCGGTTTGTTACCTGAAACATTAAATCTAGATACAAGAACAATAATTGGTGGAGTTTCTCCTCACGCGGGATACGCCTTTTCTGGAAGATGTGCAGCTTATACTTACTTGAATCTCTTTAAAGAAAAAATCCCAGATACTGTTATTGTTTTGGGAACTGACCATGTTGGCTATGGAAAAGTGGCTCTATTAGGAGATGGCGCTTGGGAAACGCCTTTAGGGAACTTACTAATTGACGACGAATTATCTAAAAAGATTTTAGATACCAGTGATATTATTGTAGAAGATCGTTCTGCTTTCACCGGTTTCATGGAACAGGAACATAATATTGAAATACAATTACCTTTCATTAAATATTGTGCTAAAGAGAAAGATGTAAAAATAGTAACGCTAAAAATTGGAATTAGAAGGGATTATGCCGTATTTGAAAAAATAGCTTCAGATATTTCAGCTTCAATTAAGGCGTTAAATAAAGATGTTGTTATTGTAGCATCGTCTGATATGTCACATAAAGAAGTTTTTGATAAAAATCAATTAAATGAGTTTAAGAAATTTGATCAAGATGTTATTGATGCTTTTATAGAATTTAATCCTAATAAAACTCTTTCAGCTGCTTCTAAAACAACCGTATGCGGAGCCCAAACAATAACTACTTTAATGTTAATTTGTGAAAAATTAAACGCAACTAAAGGTGAATTGTTAAAATATTATACTAGTAGCGATATTAAGGGAGGAAATGGATATTGCGTTGGATATTTTTCGGGAATTATGGTAAAATAATATAAAAATAAAAAAACTAAAATTTAAGAAAGAATTTTGAGAAATATGTCAGAGGAAAACGAGGAGAAAGTTGACTTTATTTCTCTTTGGAAAAAAAAAATTACAACAGAAAATAAATCTTCTATAATTGGAGAGTCAATAGAAAAAATTGAATCATTACAAAAAGAAAACGAAGATTTAAGAAAAAAAATTACTGCTAATATTAATTTGATAACCCGGTCTGAGGAAATCCTTAAAAGTGTTGTTGCTGAAAAAGAAAAATTAAAAATAGAAAAAGAAGAGGCGGTAATTGAAATAAACATAAAAGTTAACGAATTAGCGGCTGAAAATTCAGAGCTTAGTGGTAAAGTAAAAAGTATGATAAAACTTTTGCTAGAAAAGGACGAAGAAATTAAAACCAAAGATAGTCTTATCTCTGATCTGCAAAAAACGATAATTTCTACTTCAATACCAACAGATTCAGCGTTGGTTGAGGAGTTGCAATCTGATTTAAATAAAAAAAAATCTACTGTAACAAATCTAGAGTCAAAAATTTCATTATTATCAGAAGAGATTACTTCACTAAATAAGCAATTAATTGATAAAATGAAAGATGAGCCTGCAGATTATGTACTTCACGTAGAACCTCCTAAATCTCCTAAATCTCCCGTTATCAAACCACTCCCTCCTGAACCGTTGTCGACGCCGCTTGAAGTGTTATGTAAAGACTTGCAATCGGATTTAACCAAATATAAACGGGTGATTGATAAATTAACCAAAGAGAAATCGCAACTTAAGGATGCTTTAGAAGAAAAAGGATTCCAATTTGACAATCAAGAGTTGGAATCATTGAAAGAAGAAAATATATCCCTTAAAAAAGATCTTGAAGAAATACAAGGTTCTCTTGAAGTTAAGAAAATAGAAGCAAAGCAGATTGCCACCCAAAACATCGAACAGAAAATAAAAGACCTTGATAGTAAAATACGAGAAAAGGAAGCTATAATAACAGACTTAAAATTATCACAGATGGCCCCAACTACGCCTTCTGCGGGATTGATGCCCGATTTAGTCGAAAATCTACAGAATAATATAAACAAATTAAAATTAATTATTACTGAGAAAGATAAAAAGATTTCAGAATTAAATAAACAAGTTAATTAAATGTAGTTAATTGATTTTATGTAAATTTATTAAATCTTGTCTCATTTTTAAGAATGAAATTCTTTCTTAAATAGATTTTTTTAAACCATAACCAAAATTTTCAAATATTATAATTAAGTGAGTTCTTTGTGCAATAAGAAATTAAATGAAGAAAAGATGGCTATACATATGAAAAATTCGTTATCATTTTTATTCATTGGACACATAGCTATCGACAGTATTATCCGATTTAAACAAAAACGAAAACCATCTTTAGGTGGAAGTGTTACTTTTGGCTCGTTAGGGCTTAGAAAATATACAAAGTCAACGAAAATTAGTATTATCTCAAATTTAGGAATTATAAATTTTGATAAATCTTTGTTAAAACATTTTGATAACAAGTCTATAGATATTAGCGGTGTAAAATCGTTTGAGACTGAAAATACTAATTTTGTGTTAGATTATTCAAATCATTCAAGAACTCTAACCCTCAAATCTAGAAGTCCTAATCTAAGATTTGAAAATATCCCCGAATTTCATAAAACAAACAATCCGAATATTATCGTGCTAGTTCCTTTGTGTAACGAAATTTCTTATGAATATGTATCAAAAATATTGGTAGATTTTCCAAATGCTTTTATTGGAATTGATTTACAAGGATTTATTAGAAAGATTGATGATGATGGGAAAATATCTTACATCTCAGATGAAGCAATTATTACTAACATGAAAAAAATAATTAGCTTAATAGGAGATCGATTAATTCTAAAAGGGTCTGAGATTGAAATGAAGTTATTATCTGGTGAAACAGACCTACATAAAGTAATGGAAAATTTTATGGGATTTGAAAATGAGGCTATTTTCATCATGACACTGGGAGAAGGGGGATCAATGATATTAAAGAAAGGAGAAAAACTTTTAAAAATCCCAGCTTTTAAACCAAAAACAGTTGTGGATGAAACTGGAGCGGGAGATATATATTTAGCAATCTTTTTATATGAACTAATCAATTCTGATAAGTCATGGAATGCGGTTGAAAGTGCAGGATACATCGCATCAACGGCTGCATCTTTTTTGATTGAAAAGATGGGCCCAACGGGGTTCGAAACGAAAAACAAAGTTTTAAAAAGGTTAGAAAGTAAAAATTATATCAACTAATTCACTTTAAGTATAATAACATGCATATTAATTCACATTTTTCGATAGGTATTATATTTTCCTCAATTTTAAACCACTTTTTCAATTTTACATTGTTTGAATTTCTATTTATCGTTTTATTTTCTTTTATTTGCGATTTTGACGTGTTTTTTTCTAAATATGCTAAAAACCACAATCACAGAATGCTTATTTCTCACTCGATAATTCCTAGTCTCTTTATCATGGTAATTGGAATCATTTCTAATTGGCCCGCTTTGTTATTCAGTGGCATCGCGTATTCTACCCATATTTTTATAGATACTTTTGATTGGGGAACTAATTTTTTCTACTTTCAAAAAAAGCAAATAGGACTTAAACTTTTAATTTCAAAAGAGGAACTTGAAAATTTACCTAAATACTTATCCAAATATAAAAGGGCAGAATCCTTTTTTGACGAAAAATATTATAGCAATAAGATTTGGTTGGGAATTGAAGCAATCCTGTTTGTCTTTATGATGGTATTTGTTGTTATTTTTGCGTTTCAATATATTTTTTTTATATTCATTTATTTTATTTTTTT
>DAOUUT010000226.1 GCA_030668025.1 Promethearchaeota archaeon | reverse complement strand
TACGGGATATTACGAATTCAAAAGGTATAGAAAGCGAATTAAGAGAAAACAAACAAATGTTCCAGTTAGTAATAGATAATATTCCGCAACTTATTTCTTGGAAGGACATAAACTCTGCATATTTAGGTTGCAATAGTAATTTTGCTAAAGTTGCAGGTCTTAGTACACCCGATGAGATAACAAGTAAAGTGGATTACGAATTACCTTGGAAAGTTTCGGAAGCAGAGTCATTTTTTGAAATCGATCAATTAGTTATGGACACTAACAAGCCAGAATATCACATAATTTTACCTCAACTTCAAGCAGATGGGAAAGAAGCTTGGCTTGATGTTAATAAGATTCCTTTACATGACTTGAATAAAAAAGTTGTTGGATTGCTATGCACTTACGAAGATATCACAGAAAGAATTAAAGCAGAAAAAACTCTTAAAAAATCAGAAATTAAATATAAGAAAGCATATAATAGAGCAGAATTTTATAAAGATGTGTTTGCTCACGATGTAAACAACATCTTACAAGGGATACTCTCTTCAATCGAGTTATGTAAGTTAAGTTTAAATAATGCTCAAAACCAATTAAGTTTAGAAGAATTATATGACATGATTGAAGATCAAGTAAATCGTGGAGCAAAACTCGTCTCAAATATTAGAAAAATATCTTCGGTTGATGATATTGAGAACACAATTACTCCGATTAATATTTGTAACCTAATTAATATCTCTTTAGATGTTATTCGTCAGATGTTTCCAAAAAAAAAAATTGTTTCGCATTGCAATTCAGAATACGATGAAATTTATGTTAAAGCAAATAGTCTCTTACAAGATGTCCTCGAAAATATCTTACACAATGCGGTGAAACACAATAAAAACTCTACCATTGAAATCCAAGTAAATGTTTTAAAAGAAGTTCAAGATAAAATGAATTATATCAGATTAGAATTCATAGATAACGGATTAGGAATACCCGATGCTCAGAAACTCACTATTTTTAGAAAGGGATCTTTGGGATCCAGTAGTTTCAATCGGCTAGGTTTAGGCTTGTCATTAGTAAAAAAATTGGTTGAAAGTTATCATGGAAAGATATGGATCGAAGATAAAGTTAAAGGAAATCATAGTAAAGGGAGCAAGTTTATTTTAATGATAAAAGAAGCGTAATTTAACGCTATATTTTCTTTTTAATCTTAAATTATGATAAGGTTTTTTTAATTAGGGCAAGAAAAAAACATGATTAAAAAATTTTAATATTTGTTAAGAATACATTATAATTATGTTCATTTGTCTTGATAACTTAATTCGAACTGAATTAAATCATGAAGAAGATTTATTACTTCCAGAACCACGTTATTTCAAGCTATTAAATCTCCAATTATTAGAATTCAGCGAAAAGTCTTTAATTTTAACCGATATACCTAAAGAAGATTGGTTTGTTTTAGATCAGTTTATAGATCATTTTCAGCTTTACAAAAAAGAATTTGAATTGGAAGTACAGTACGAAAAGAATTCTCTAAATACCACAGAGAATGATAAAGTGATCTCGAATTTGTGTAAAAATTATTTCCCACAACTAGATATAAATAGTATTAATAGAAACCAAAACGCAATCGAACAAGGATACTTTCTTTTTTCTGATGATTCGACAATGTATTTAAAAGCAGAATCTCTTCAAGGCATATTCTATGGGATCCAAACTTTAATTCAACTGATGAATTCAACCCCAACCAAGAAATTGATAAGTCAAGTGGCTATTATTGATTACCCCCTATTAAAAATTAGAGGTATATCTGATGATATTTCGAGAGGTCAAGCTGCAACAGTTGAAAATTTAAAGAAATTCATTAAAACGCTTAGCCACTTCAAAATTAACCATTACTACTTAGTTTACATGCAGGATATGTTTAAATTTGAAAAATATCCAGATATTGGCAAAGGCAGAGGGGCTTACAGCAAAGAAGAAATAAAGGAAATATCCAACTTCGCGAAAATGCATTTTGTAGAATTAATACCTATTTTTCAAACGATTGGGCACTGGGATAATATATTACACAAGGAAAAATATTGGCAATATGGGGAATTTCCAGGCTCAAATAGTTTGAACATCGCAAACGACAATATCTATGAGATATTAGATGATATGATAAAGGATTTAAGTGAAGCGTTCAAATCTGAATACTTCCATATAGGAGCAGATGAAAGTTGGGATGTAGGGAAAGGAGCTTCAAAAGAATATGTAGACAAGATAGGAATCGGTAATGCGTACTTAAAGCATTACAAAAAGATTTACGAAATCGTTAAAAGTCATGGATATAAAAAAATCATTATATACCATGATATCCTCTACAAGTATCGAGAAGTTTTAGAGGGTTTACCCAAGGATATGATTGTAATGTATTGGAAATATAATACTAGGGAAAACCATCCAATTTTAAAAAAAATAAAAGAATTTAAATTACCTTTAATTGTTAGTCCTTCTATTATAGATTACAATCGATTGTTTCCATCGTTCACCCGCTCTGAAAAAAACATCTCAAACCTAATTAAAAACGGTTATGAAAACGGAGCTATAGGAGAAATAACTTCAAGTTGGGGAGACTATTCAAATAAGGAAATTAGAGAAAATAGAATTTACGGCTTTATTTACTCTTCACAAGTTGGCTGGAATCCTTCGAAAAATGTAAATCCAATTAAATTTTGGAAGAGTCTCTTACTACATTTTTTTGGAATTAACGATCTTAGATTATTTAAAGTTATAAGAACATTAAGAGCTGTTGAAGATAAAAAGCGTTTACATACAAGATCTACTTTTTATTATAATCACTTTTTCAGTCACCCATATAATAAGAAAAAATCGTTATATAGAAAAAATCTAAAGACCTCTAAATTTGATTCTTTAATCAAAAATATGGCCGAAATTATTGCCATATGTAAAGATTTAGAGAAAATTGCGCCAATGAATAAGGAAAACATTAGAATCTTAGCTTTTATTGCGAAGCATATTAAATTTTATTGCGATAAGAGAATTAACTCGAAAAAATTAGTTGATTTTCGGTCTAAAAGAGTAAAAGACGAATTAATTTTAATAACAATAAAAGAAATTGAGGCTTTAAAAAGGGGGTTAAACGAACTCCTAAAGGAATACGAAGCCTTATGGTTGAGCGTCGCAAAAGAAGATGGTTTTGAATCAATAAAGAGGAAATATTTTTGGTTGCTGAAATTTTACGATGATAAAATCGAAGAAATTCGAAACAGAAGCAAATGGCAGAACCCAAATATTCCTAGTGAATTAATTTACCTCGACGCAAAGAAAAAGCACCAAATTCACACTACATACTTTAAAAAAACAATTGAAATCGACGAAGAAATTGAAAGTGCTTATTTACAAGTAATAGGAGGGACTTTCGCAAAGATCAGCTTAAATAATAATCACATCGGCCATGTAATAACCAGACATTCGTTAAATTATGTGGTTTTAGAAAATAATATTCAAATATTTGATATTAAAAAGCATCTAGAACGTGGTGAAAATCTAATCTTTGTCGAAAATAAGGATTATAGCGGAGGGATTGCCCCAATTAACGTTTATGGCGAGATTAAACTGAAATCAGGTCAGATATGTCTAATTAAATCTGATAAGATGTGGTTAGGAGCAAGAAATCACGATGGTCCGTGGAAAATTGTCAAAAGTTTTGGTAGCCCACCTAAAGTCACTGGAGGATTATGTTATCCCGATTTTGAGCATAATATTCATTCGTTAGAAGGTGATATGATGACTGAATTTAACGCTTTAATTGGTCGGATTCCAGTAAAGTTATATTGGGTTTTAAAAATAGTTATAAAGCTATTTTACCGTTACGACATTCTCGAATGATTATTAAGACGATAAAATAAAAATAAAAAAAATGCTCAATATTTAATCTTTTTCTCTTATTACAATTGGTTCAGGAATTTACAATTCTTTTTTGTACTTAAACAATATTTTAGAAATATAGTGAATTATGAATTACTAAATGGCTCAAGGGCAAAATTCTATACAAATTAAAAAAAAATAAAGAAATTGATTTAAAAATTCGAGTAAATCATAAACTTATTATTTGAACCCAGGCTGTAGATTTCAAACTTGCTACCGCGCTTTGTCTCGCAAAACATTTGAATCATAGGAAATAGATAAATTTGCGTGGTGATTTGTGTTTCCTTATCTTTTGAGTGACTTTTGTAGTCGCTTCCTGCTGAACTAATCGTTTTTTTTATGTCTTTATTCCAATAACCTAATGAGGCTTCGCTCTTTGTTTCAAGTTCTTTTAAATCATTAAACTTGATACCTTCGACATCTTCAATCATTTGATGAAGATCGCGCTCAATTTCTTTTTCGTATTTAGTTTGTGCGCTGCTGTGTAGCACTGGAATTCCGGTCACAACAGTTTTAAAAGGGACGGGTAGAACTTGATACTTATAAAAGTTCTTATGCCCTCCACATTCTTTACATTGCTCCTTACTTGTACCAGTCCCATAACAAACTCCACACGGATAGGAGAAAGGTTTATCTTCCTTTTTTTGTTCTTCACCAGTTAAAACTTGCACTTTTTCTTCGATCTTTCCAGTACCTTTACATGTCTTACACTTGTTTTCAATATAACCCTTCCCACTACAATTTTTACATGGAACTGTTTGGAGTGTTTCATAGGTTGGTACCATCTCATCTCCCTTCCAGTCGCTTTTATCGATCTTTCCTTTACCCTTAAATGAATAAAATGTTTCTCTAACTACTTTTGGTGCTAGAACGGTTTTTTCATCGGTTTCTTTGGATATTTCCCCTACAGTTTTTTTAATCGCAAAATAAATAGCAGCTTCCTTTTGTGTATCCTTAACATATTCTGCAGCGCTTATAGCATCTAACGAAAAAATAGCCCCTTTAGTACCAAACTGTTTTTCCATCTTTTTTTTATCGCTTCTAACAACACGTTGCTTCCACTTTTCAAAAATTTCGTCTAAATTTGGTGTTTTAATTCTTACATCTGTCAAAATAATATCACATTAATTATTTAAAAATTGAATTTATTTACTTATTAACTTTAAAATTATAAAAATATAAAATAGAATAATTTATAAATTTATTAAAACTAAAGAAAAAAAAAACTAAAAAAAATAAAATGTCAGCAGAAGAACGACAAAGTGTAGAATACTTCTCACAATGGATTCAACAAGGAGGCCTTAAGGATTGGGTTCAGCATTTCTTAGATCAAGGAGATGAGGCAAAATTAAGGCAAATTAAAGATCTTTACGATAAAATCAAAACTGCTTTTGGATTTTAGATTCTATTTTTTATTTTTTATTCTATTAATAAATGTTTCTGATAAATTAAACGGTTTTTCTTTTGGCTACTCCTTCTAAAGATTATTTCATTGTCTTCGCTAGAAATTGGCAAAACAAGAAGCAACTATATTTCAACATAAACTTCTTTTATCTGAAATCTTATAAGAAAAAAAAGCAAATCTTTTCTTACATCAATAAGCCATTCTTTAGAGGTTTAGTACTTTTTGGGTTGGACTTTAAAGATAAAGTACGCCCCGTAGATTTTTCTAAGATTGAAGAAAACGGCCACTTAGAGCCAATAAATCCGCGTCTCCTTAAAAATTTTTTAATTGACGAAAAAAATAAATTTGTTGGTTTTTCCAGTCAAACTGATCCAGGAGAATTCAAACTAATAAAACAAATGCTTGAAAATTTTCAGTTCGACGAAAATAATATTGTTTACCTAACATTTTGTAAATCATGCTTAGAGGATAAAAAATTCACTATTTTAAGCGAAAAAACCAAGATAAAGTCGCTAAGGAATCAATTTCTTTGCTCTAATTGTGCGTTGGACATTGTTCTAAAACAAACACAAGTTGCGGGCCTTATCTCTTCTAATAAAATCAACCTTAAACTTAAGAATTTTTTTAATCATTTAATTTTAAAATTTAGGGATGTTAATAAAGTACTTAATTCTTTTAAAGTGGATTTTAACCCCGTTAAAAACAAGGACTTAACTTTGTATGATATCAAAAGAAATCCTCCACTTAACAAAAAATACCTCAACTATAAGATTGATAACCTTAAAATTCACAAAGATTTTAAAGCTTTGCTAAAATCGCTTGACATTTTGACTTTGCTACCGATACAAGTAATTTCAATTGAAAGTGGTTTGATAGAAAAACGTAG
>DAOUUT010000008.1 GCA_030668025.1 Promethearchaeota archaeon | reverse complement strand
GTTCAAGCAGATAAAGAAACTAAAAATGTTATCGTGATATGTTCGCTTGCCGATCAAGATGACATGATATCGAACAATATTTGTAAGCGAATTGAAAATACCGATATTTTTTATAAGAGTTTTGTAGTTCTAAATGGGACACGAACGATCTATACAATTAGTAAAAACAATTCTCTTAAATTCCACAGGTTTTACGATAATTTAATGAACAATTGGGATACTTTAACACCTGATCTCTATAATTCTAAAAGATTTACACAGAGATATAGGAGAGAAGGTCAAAAATTTGTTGTTGAATATTCTGTGCTTGAAATGCCAAGTGCGAAACCATTAAAATGGATAGAGCAAAAAAAGAATGTAATCCCTGGTAGTTTGAATGCTGTGGATTTCCATAGTAATATTCTAAATACAAAGAGAAAAATTTGGATATATACACCAAATAATTTTGATTTAAATTTAAATGATAAACCATTTCATTTATTAATCATCTTTGATGGAAAAGCTTTTCTTGAATTCACTCAAACGCCAATTATTTTGGATAATTTACAAGCGGAGAATAAAATTCCACCGATTGTTGCAATCTTTATTCATAATTATAGCGGGGTTAGTAGAGGAAAAGATTTACTATGTTATCCACAATTTGCTGATTTCGTTGTTAAAGAGTTAGTACCATGGGCTCAAGAGAATTATAATGTTAGTTCTAATCCCGAACACGCCGTATTAGTTGGTAGTAGTTCTGGAGGATTAGCAGCTTCATTTATAGGATTCAAACACCCTGAAGCATTCAGAAATGTTCTTTCACAATCAGGATGGTATGAATGGTATCCTGGTTATGAATGGTTTCAACGTTCAGTAAGACTTTTTGGAGAAAATTTTGTAAAATGGTGGAGTACGGATGATATTAATCAACCAGAATGGCTAACTCATCAGTTTGCCCGGAGTGAAAGATTACCACTTAAATTTTATTTAAATGTAGGAAATCTTGAAACGAGAGCTATTCATTCTATTCGTAATTTCCAGAAAATTTTACAGGAAAAAAGATATACATATTTCTATGAAGAGTATCCAGGAGGACACGAATACATCGCTTGGCGAGAACGTTTACCTGAAGGTTTAATGTATCTTATTGGTATGAAGGATTAAATTCCATTAATAGAATTGAAATAGTTAATATGCAAATATATCTAAATATAGATTAATTAAAAATATGTAAATTTAATATGTGGTTAAAATGACTAGTTTGGATTTAGAGATTATAGGAAAAGAAACTAAGGAAAAAACTTTTGCATATACTTGGAAAGATGTAATTCTATATAATTTAGGTATTGGTGCTCAAGCTGACGAGTTATCATTTGTTTATGAAGGAGCTAAAGGTGGCTTAAAAGTTTTTCCTAGTTACGCTTGTATTGTTGCAGGAATAGGATTCCCAAGACATAGTAAGAAGGGAATTGATGGTTCTCGTTTTATTCATGGAGAACAAATGATAAAACTTTATCAACCTTTCCCCAAAGCGGGCGAAATAAAGGTAGTAGGAGTATGTGAAAATATCTTTGATAAGGGAAAAGCAGCGGTTATTCATACTAAAATGACAGGTACAACTACTGATGGTTCTAAAGTGTTTGATGTAAAATATGTTCATTTCTATATTGGTGAAGGGGGTTTTGGTGGAGAGAGTGGACCAAAAACAGAACCACTAAATCCTCCCGAAGGAATTAAACCTGATTTTAGCATATCATATAAAACTAATGGCAATCAAGCTGCCTTATATAGGTTAAATCAAGATTTAAACCCACTGCATATAGACCCTGAATTTGCTAAGAGAAGCGGAAAATTTACTAAACCAATCCTTCACGGCCTCTGTACTTATGGTTATGCCACGCGAGCAATAGTTTATGGTCTTTGCGATGGAGACGTTACTCGTTTTAAAGAATTCAAAGCAAGATTTACAAGTGAAGTATATCCAGGAGAAACATTAACAACAGAAGGTTGGAAAGACAATGGGCGCTTTATAATTCAAACACGAATTAAAGAGAGAGGAGCAGTAGTACTTGGTAATGCCTATGCCATTGTAGACTAATCATGTCTAAATAGCTAAAACAAAAAAAGGGAAAGGGAAAAAAGAAATTTTTTAAATTATAAAGAAATTCTGCTCCTTATATCTTAAGGGATAGTTAATTTAGATTTATTCTGGTCTAGGGGGTGTAAAACGAACAATCCTCTCATTTTCTTTTAATGATATCGCCTGCTCGGCACAATAGTATGCACAAACACCGCAACCGATACATGTATCTCCCACATCGGCTATATTATCATCATTTAACTGCATCGTTCCTGTATGACATTTTTCAACGCAAGTACCACACCCAGTACATGCCTCTTGATCAACTTGAGCAATATAATTTGTCGCATTGACATTAAACCCTCCTGCTTGACCGCAACAACAATTACAGCAAATGCACAAGCTTGTTTCATCCTTAGTCGTGTCAAAATGGGGATGATAGGCCTTATGAACTAATCCATCCTCATCCGATCTCCTTATTATGTCTAAAGCTTCTTCCTTTGAGATTAATCTGGCAAAAACTTGTTCTGCAGTAAATCGCGCGGATTTTCCGAAAGTAAAGCAATTTTCTCTTATATCTGTTTGTTTGCATGGATCTCCTAATAAATCATGATGATGACGGCAAAAACAATGACCAACAGCAATATCATCACCCGATAAAATACCTTAACTGTATAAAGAAACCACCAAATAATCGTATTTTTGATTTTTTATATAAATATCTTTGTGATTTCATCGGTTTCGGAATATTTTAAGGGTGTTTTTTTCCCATGTTTATCTTTAAGAAGCAATCCATTATTTTTTGAAGCAATTAAGCCGATCTTTTCGGCATAAATGTTATTTTTTTTTAATAACTCAATTAAATCTGCAACAAATTCTTCTTTAATTGAAATTAAAAGAGAACCAGAAGAAATCGTGTTATATGGATTTAAAGCAAAAACTTTACTTAACTCCGCTGGCTCATCGAGCACATTTATTTTTGTTTTTTCGATTAAAACCCCTAAATTCGAGGCAATTGCCATTTCCGCAATGCCACAAAATAGACCCCCTTCAGTAGGGTCGTGCATAGAATTAATTTTAAAATTATCGTTAGACAATAAAGCCTCTTTGAAGACGCTGATGCCAGGATCATATAGGTAATCTTTACATTTTTCAATAAATTCGACGCTGTACCCTTTATCCTTTAATATATTCTCTTTTTCTCGTGCTATAATGGATGTGCCTTCGATAAAAATCCCCTTCGTTAGTATTATTGAGTCTCCTGCTTTTGCTCCAGATGTCAAAACCAATTTATCTTTCTCAACTTCACCAAGGAGAGAACCAACAATAATTGGTCTGGTAAGGTCTGAAGTAATTTCAGTATGACCACCTATTACAGAAATCCCTAAAGATTTGCAAGTATCATGAATGTTTCTGAAAATGTTTTCAATTAAATCTTCATCTGTAAGTTTCTGAGGTAGTAAAATTGTTGATTGAAACCATTTAGGAGTAGCTCCAGTGCACACAACGTCGTTTACATTGACATTAACGGCGTAGTACCCTATAGCGTCGCTAGCAAAAGTAATGGGATCGGTTTTAGCAACTAAGTAATTATCCCCCATATCAATAACAGCCGCATCCTCTCCAATACTAGAGCCCATAATTACTCTGTCATCTTTTAAATGAGTGTTAGAAACAAAATTCTTTAACATCTCCCTTAGAAACTTGTGTTTAAGTTTACCAATTGGAAATTTATTTTGATTCTCTCTCATAATCTTGTCTTTATAAGTATTAATATGTTAATGAAATTTATTGATTGAAAGCCTTTGTCACGATTATTTTTTATGTTTTATAACAATTATGTTTTAAGTTAAATAAGTTTAAATAGCTATTACAATAGCTATATACATAAGAGAAGTTAATTAATTAAAATAAATAATTTGAAAAAAAGAGTCTGACAAAAATGGGATTAGGTAAAGCTCTAGGATTTAGTTTGCTCGCATTAGTTGGTCTAAACTTTCTGTTTGTGATAATAGCTGAAACTATTAGTGGTAATTTAAACGTTCTTTTTAGCGAAATTAGCACCGATCCATTAATCATAATGCTAATTTTTTTCGGACCTTTAGTTAGTATGCCCGGGTCTGTTTTTAGTTCAATCTATGTTCAAATTTCCATGGGAATGATTGGCCCTATGCTAATTCAAAGTATTGGATTCGTTGTTTCTCCCTTTGTTGCAGCATTAATCGCAGGACGAACTGGAGATAAAAAAGGGGGTAGTTTTGGTGGATGGATGCTTACAGCTATAATAAGTGCTGTAGCTTTGGGAATATTAGCCTTCATAAGTACAGCAACCTTATCGTATTATGGAATCATTGTAGTAGATCCAATCGTAGTATTAATCACCTTTTTGATAAGCGGAGCTGTAAACGGCGTATTCTACGGTTGCTTCAGTTTACTATTTACTAAAGAAGAGATGTATTAGATAAATTTTCTTTTTCCTTTTAATTTATAATAATTTATAAAATCTATAGTTCGTATTTTTATTTTAGATCTTACATAAAAAATTAATAAATTTAATATTTTCTCTTTATCGTTTACTCTTTTTGCTTTTATGCGCGAGAATTGAATACATTCCAAATATTAAATTGAAGAATACAAAAATAATAAATAACACTTGGGCTTGTAATATTTGTACAGGTACTGGAACAATTATTACCCCGATTCTTGAAACCTGTACATAAATCTTCATAGTTATTAGAAATAAGGCTATAGTATCAACTCGAAAAACCTTTAATTTGTCTTGAATAAATTCAATTTTATCATAGACTGTGCCTAGGATGTAGGCGAATAATGCAGCATCTATTACAAACGAAACGATAACATGAGTTGGGTCTCCTGTTACTGTGCTGAAGAATATTCCATATAATAAATCAAAAAGGATATACAATCCATAGAAGAAAGTAAGTAGAAAAAATAAAGTGATATATGCTGATAATTTCTTTGTTATAATCAACCGAAGTAAAACGATTATCATTAATACTAAATCCATCCAAAATAATATTTGTAAAATCTGAATTACAACGAGGAATAATGGTAGAGGAGTATAACTGAAAAAAACTACTGTCGCTCTAAACAACCTTAAGACTAAAAAACCAAAAACTAAAAATTCAATTACTCGAGTCACTTTACGAGAGCTCTTAGATTTATACAAATAATCATCGACTTTAGTAGATGAATCCAAACATAATTTGAAGGCAAAGAAAGCCGTAAAAAATATATTAACATTAAGAAGAATTAGAAAGGCAAGACTAGATGTGGGAGAAAAAATTGAAGCATAGAAAAATATAGCTAAAATTATCGCAACTATAAAAGTGATTATGTAAAACCATTTATTTATTTTATCGAGATTTTTAAATAAGGAAATAAATAAGATAATTAAATTAAATAACAATAACCCTCCTCCAAACATGAATATAAACGTTCTAATCGCGGGAATAAGCAAATAACTATTAAGTATTATCAAAATCCAAGTAATTATAAATAAGCTTATAATAAATACAAAAATTGGTTTTTTAAACAATCCTTTCAGTCCAGAAATAAAACCCATTGATTTTCCCTTCAAAATAAATTTTTATAATTAGATAGTTTATTCAATTTATTTTAAATATTGCTTTCAGAATTATTTTAGGTTTTAGTTTCTCTTTATTAACCCCTTAACATGTAATTCGCTCTAAGTTTATTATACGGAAAACAATAGTATATACAAAACTGAGATTATAGCCTTAATATCTCTCAAAAACGTACAATTTTATAAGCAATTATATTAGTTACCGACAAAATTAGAAACAATGCTTTAATTTAAAAAAAAATTATAATTAATAATATTAGTGTGATAAAATTGAGTTCAGGGAAAGCTAATATCAATTATTCTATGGAATCGTTTGATATAACTAAAGCAAATTATTTACCTAATCTGCCAGTTTTTGAAAAAAAGGACTTAATTCACTTAAAGCAACAAGAAATTGTTAATAAATTGAATAAATTTTACGGAAAAATCATAGATGTCCACTATTTCTTGTTAAACAATAAAGAATTAACGAATAATCAAAAATTAGATTATTGTAGTATCGAAAGACATTTTATGAAACTCTACTTAAGAGAAATGATGCAAAAAGGTTAACGCCTTTTTTACTATTCATTTAAAATTTCATGATTGTGCGATTTTAAGAATTCAATGTAATCGCAGTATAAAGATACGCTTTTTGCTGCATCTCTTAATGAGAAAAAATACAAGACTTTTTCATTGTGGAGTGTTTTTTTAACTGCAGAAAATCGTTGGGCGAGTTCCGATGAGTCAGCAATGCTTGGTAAACAAAACATAAATGGTTTCTTTGTTGATTTCTGGATTTTAATCATCTGCTTGAAAACATGTTTATAAATAAAATGAGGCCATAACGGAATTACAATAATATCAATGTTTGGGTCGTTTACTACAATCTCAATACAATTTACGAATACATCTACAACAAAGCCAAGGGCACCTAAATCGACAGGATTCTTCACATTTACATTTTCATATGGAAGTATTTCGCTAATTTTCTTTTGTGATTCCAAGGTTAATTCGGGTATATTTAAATTCTGCGAACCAAATAGATCCGTCGTATTTACGCTAGCTCCTCCACCAGGAGTTATTATTCCTACATTTCTTCCATCAGGTATATATTTTGGGAATAGTAATTCGAAAGTTTTCATTGCATTCCAAAATTCTTCGTTATCTTTAACGATTGTTGCCCCTGTTTGTTTAGCCATTGAACGCCATAATCTTAAATCGCTTGCCATAGCCCCCGTGTGCGAAAAAGCTGCTCGAGAACCATCTTTCGTATAACCACCCTTCCAAATAATAACCGGTTTAATTTTTGCTGTTTTTTTCAACTCTAAAAAGAATTCGTGGCCCGTAGCGGAACCGAATGACTCTAAGTATGCTGCGATTACGTAAGTTGAGGGATCCTTGTGATAATATTTCAGAAAATCAATGCAATTCAGGTCTATTTGATTACCAAATGACACCCCGTACCTAAACCTTAGATCCCTTTTATATCCTACATTTAATAATTGGCTCATATGCCCCCCAGATTGAGACATGAACGAAACATGCCCAGGAGTGTTCTTTTTGGCGCTGAACGAAAATGCCATACCTTCAGCTGCGTTGTATGGTCCTAAGCAATTCGGACCTATTACTCTAGTATTAGATTTTGATAAAATTAGTTTTAATTCTTTTTCTAATTTTAATCCAGCTACATCACCCGTCTCTGAAAAACCAGAGGAGAATACAATTACCCAAGGAATATCCTTTTCTACGCATTCTTTTAAAACTTGCGGAATGTATTTAGTTTTTACAGAAATATAGGCAGTATCTATATGAACTGGAATATCTAAGACTGTTTTATAGCATTTCCAATCAAGAACTTTATCATATTTTGGATTTACGGGATAGAAGGTATCTTTCCATTTCGAAGTCTTAAACGCTGATAAATACAACATTGACCCGAAAGCAGATTTCTCGCTAGCTCCAACAAACGCGATATTAATTGGATGAAACAAAGTTTCGAACTTTTCAAAATCGAGATCTTTAACTACCATTCATTTAAGAAAAAATATCAATTGATTTATTATTTTTGATATTTTGGTTTTCATTACTCTTTACAAGTTTGTCTCAGTGTTTAAGAACAAAACCAAATATTAACATGGAAAATTATGAATCTAAATCGTAATTATTTTTTCCAAAGAACAAATCAGGATAAACCGGTTCAAAATTCTCGTTAAACAACTTGTGATTCCGCCATTTCTTGTCTTTATCGTTCCAAATAAGGTTGGTTAAAGGATTATACATCTCAAAAAATTTCAACCCATTGAATGTAGATTTTATTAAATTCTCCCCGTCAACTAAATCGTTTAAGATTAGATAGTGGTCAATTTCCATGTATTCAAAAAGCAAATCGAAAAGTTTCTCGAATTTATCTATTTGACAATCGGGGAAATATAGTTTAATCATTATACCGTTCTCGAACTTTATTACGTCCTCAAAGCCATGAATATAAAATTCTCCTTCCATTTCGTAGATAAATCCGACGTTAAAAAAGCTAAAAACCTTAAGAATTGACTCGTTATGTTTTTTATCAACATCTGGTAAAATGATAGTAATCTCTTCCACTAAATCTAAATTCTTTAAAGAAATAAAAGGCTGAATTAATCCTTTCTTTAACAATTCTATTATACTTGTATTTATTTTAAAATAACGTCTCGTTAAGTATGATTTAATATCCAACGATTTCCAGTTATATATTTGAGATAGTGCTTTAAATTCAGAGGAATTGGGTCCAAGGTAATTTGAACTGTTTAAATCACCAATGTTGAACTCTTTTAAATCAGGAATTTGGACTTTATAATCAAGATTAAACAATACATTTTGGAAATATATTTTAAATCTATTAGGGTCGAGATCCCAACCTTCAAAGCTCAGGTTATAATCGAAATGCAAAATTTGATGGAACTTCTTAATAAAAAATAAGCAATATTCTCTGATGATTTTTTTCGACTTGGTCAGCCAATTTATATATGGCGATATACCCGGATTGCGATACGGATAAATATATTGACATAAGAAAGAATTAGAGTTATCGATCTGAGCGGGATAGCTAATAGATTGGAAAGAGTTATTCATTAAAAGCTTAAAATCAATTTGATTGATATCTGTGGGATAGAAATACAAGAAATATTGACTCATCCCGAAATCTTGAAACGAGGGTATAAAATTGATTGATTTAATGTAATTTGTGAAGAAATACTCCTCTTGAGAGCGTCTAAATTTGTCAATGTTCAATATATTCTCTTCTAATTCTGCGTTAAACTCAAGGACATGATGTAAATTTTTTATATTTAGATCAATGTTTTCGCTTTTAATACGATCCTCAACTTGTTTAATTAAAGCTGTGATGTTTTTCTCTTTTAGCCAAAAATTTTCGGGAGTTTTATTTGGAAATTCAATAATTTTATTAGATATATCCCCTAAAGTTTTTTTTAAGTAGATAAAATACTGTTCAAAAAGATCTTTGGTATAAAAGAATTCCTCATGTTCAAAATCGTAGAAATCTTTTCTTGTAAAGGCCTTTACAAATCCACTCCAATAATATCTTTTAAAACTTATAATATTTTTATTAAATAAATTAAAAATTACCGTAAATAGTAATCGTTTCTCCTCATTCTTTAAATTTGGACTATAAATTTCTATAAATAAAAGTTCATCTTGACTTTTTATGTCTAAAATCTCGATAATAATAATTCTTGGAAACAAAAATTTTATGTGGTTGAGTTTTTCTAATGTTTCAGAATTACGCTTAATAATTAAAATGGGAAAATAATTTGAAGGTGTCTTTATGGTACTTATAAGAAGTGGTTGAATTATAGGAGGATCGTGATATATGAGTTTATTTAAGATTGTATCAAAAATCTGATTTGTTATATTATAATTCGTATAATTTTCGTACGAATTTCTTAATTTTTCTTCTTTTGATTTGTATATACTTTCTATTATTTTCTTATCCTCTACCATTGTTTTTATTGCGTTTAAATTAAAGATTTTTAAATCGTAGCAAGATTTAAAAACCTTTGAAATTTTTGAAAATTCCTCGAATAATTCTAGGAATTTTGTTTGCGACTTGAAATACAAAGGAATGAATTCATTTACGAAATCATTTTTAACTTTCTTATTTGAAAAAAGGATATTGTCCTCTATTGACTTGGAAGCATAATTATTATTAAGAACTTCACTTAGTTGGTATCTAGTTTTAACATCACCTTGATCAAGAAGAAGCTTTTTAAATAACTTAAAAACGGTTATGTACTCATTTAAGATATTTTCAACGTAAAAGAAGCCAAATTTTTCATTTTTCTCGATAAAATTTAAAATCTTTTCTTTTAGACCCGATGAAGAATAAATATGCTTGAGATTTGTTTTTAATTCACTAATTAAAGCTTGTTGACTAATTATTTCATTTATTAAATCAGATTTTAAAAGATTTAAATTTCTATCTCTTTTTTCAAACCCAAAACCAGTAACCGAAAAGTACCTAACCCTATCAATTAAAAGCCATTCTAACATTGATAATTTTGACTCAAATGGTATGTTTCCATATTCTATTTGAAATTGAATTTCATACTTTTTTTCATACTGTTTATCTATGGTATTAATCAAACCTTTTTTTTTTGAAAAACTTCTAAAATAATTTAAATTCATATTTTCTAGAATCTTATCATAACTATATATTTCAATTTGAATCACATATTTGGAATTTTCTAATTTTCTAAGGAATTTAACCAAATCTTCATAATAACATTTAGGAAGGAGAAAGTAACCGAAAATATCGTAGCCAAAATTAGCCCTGGAGTATTTCGGTATAAGAAAGAAGGGTAAATTATTTATTATTTTATAAATATTTTTTAATTGAATTAAGGGATTAAACCTTATATGGCAAAGTAATAAATCCAAATTTAAAGATTTCCAATCAATTTTATAACTTGGGGCAATCTCACTATACTTTCCAATCCATTGGAGACTTTCAGTAAATCTATTTAAGCTTAAATTAGTTTCTATAACTCCTCTTAGTACATAATCTTTAAAATATTGCTGATAATCCAAAAAAGTTTTGTACTGTTTGGTTTCAAAGAAAATAATGATAAGAATTCTTAAAGTTTCTACTATATCGTCATTAAAGAGTGATTTCGATGCCTTTAACATATATTTTTCATATACAATATCAAAAAAATTGGCTTTACTTTCACCAATAAGTTGAATATTATTTCTTATAAATTTTAAAAAAAAATCAAAAGAACTTTCATATAATTCTGTTCTTTCCCATTTTAAAAATTTCTTTAATCTATCAAATTCCGCCGATTTAAATTCATAATTAATTGTTTTTTGCTTAATAAGGGATTCCCACTCTTTTATCGTAGGTAATTTTTGAAGATCAATAATTAATCTCTGTGTTATAAAAATGTTTACTATTTCATTTCGTTTTAAAATATCTGGAATGAAACTTCTATAAGCTTCTCTTACTAAAATCTCTTTTAAGAATTTTTCGTAACCCTTTAAAATTGAAATCACAATGAAATCGTTAGATTCTGTTCTCTCTACGCCAATATCATAAAAAATTTCGCTTACATTTGTTGATTGTGCCTTTTGATTATTATAATTGATCCTAACCTTCGAATTAACTACTTCTAAATTAAGATATAATTCAATTTCTTGAATTAAATCTCTAAAAGTTGAATTTAAATCTATTAATAGATTATCTATTGAAGAATTTATCAGTCTATCAAATTTTAATTGTTTCATTTATAATGTACTTGTTATTAGATTTTATTAGATTTTTTTTTTTTTATTATTTATTTAAACTTATATCTTTTTAATTCTTTTACTGTTGAGTTTTTATAGTAGCATTTAAATATAATGATAATCGTGTGATGTGATTAAGCATCTAACAGGATTTATTTATCACTATCATTAAAATATATTATAGAAGGGTTTAAAATGGTTAATAGAGGTGACTTCAATATGACTCCTGGTTGTCGTGAAACAACTCCATAAGGTTGTAAGGGCAGAGAGCGTATTTTACCTTCCTTTTTTTTTTGAAAGATTTTCTACTCCTATGGATTGAATTTCCTAATAGTTCAGATTATAAAACTTCTGGTTAAAGAAGATTGTATTACTAAATTATCTATTTTTAGCTATTGGTAATTAAAACCAATAATTAAGAAGAGATTCTCAATAAATTTTGTGTAGTTTATTAAACCCGTTTTACATTTATAAGAGAATAAAAATAAAATTAAAAAT
The DNA here is from genome assembly GCA_030668025.1 of Promethearchaeota archaeon. Next base: position 16,053 of record DAOUUT010000008.1, on the reverse strand, counting down.
CTAACCGATATAATGAAGTGTTTAAAAACCAGCTCAAATGTTTTATTGTTGGACTTAAATGAAATAGCAAGAGTAAAAAAACGGAATTACATCAGTTTTTTTATAATTTATTTCACCCTAAGTATAATACAGATTTATTTAGCAGTCTACCTACCCCTATATTTGCTAAACATACGTTTAGTGGTAAGGAGTGAACTGGCGTTCATACAAGTTCTTGCTTTTTCAGTATTATTCTTAGACCCCGTTTTGGGATTTGTATTCGATAAATATGTGAAAAACAAAAAGATTATAATCTCATTCTCTATATTATTATTTCTAGTTAGTTTTTTTGTAGCAATCTACTTTATATCAATCTACAACTATTTACCTATTTTTGGATTATTTTTTGCTTTAAATTTACTAAGTCAAAGCATAATAAAGGTAGGGATTAGTAAAATGATAATCGATCTTTCTGCAAATGAAATTATCAAAGATAATAATTTAGTAGCTATCAATATATCCTCAAATATCGGCTCTTTTATACCTTCTATTGTTTTTCTTTTTGTATTAAGCGATCTTTTTGATTTAAATTACTGGAATATGTTTTTTTTAATTGGTGTATTGTCATCTCTACCCATGCTTTTATCAATCATTTTCCTAAAAGATTTCGGTAATAGTTTCCAAAAAAAAAAAAAAGAAGTTCAAAATGAAGTTATGAATTCGCCGAAGGTTTTAAAAGCGTCACCTTTTAATTTTTTCTTTTTATTCTTATCATATTTATTAATCTGGAGCGATAAACTTTACCAATTTCCGTTCTCTTCTTGGATTTTGACTAAATTTGGACAACTGAGTTTTAACTTATATTCTATATCGTATATCGTATTTGTAATGTTAAACATTTCAGGATGGATTATTGGCCAAAAAATTTCCAAAAAAACTTCCGCTCTTGATAGCACAGTTAAAATAAAAAAAAGAAAGAAGATCATCGTTATTACAGTAGGGATTTACATCCTTTTAACTTTCGTTATGGCCTTCTCTAATTTCTTCGTAATGATGATTGTCCAAGGGATAATTCAATTGTTGGCAGGTATCTTTATGTTGAATTATATATCTTTAATGATGACAATTGCGAATAACAGAAAACACAAAACTTTTTCTTTCCAGTGTCTAAAACTAGCATACGCGTTTTCTTGTGTAGTCTTCATTCCATTAGGAACTTATCTCTCTGCTTTTATTCCGATTGAGACCTTAATTTTAGTTGCTGGAATACTATCAACCTTAGCGTTAGTTCCCTTGATATTATTAAAAGTTAAACCTAAAAAAATGTCATTTTGAATAAGATACTAATTTTTTTTTCTTATTTTTTTTTTTTTTTTTTTTTTTATGCGCATTATTTTATAAATATTCAAAAAAACCAAATTTTAATTGTAAAATTTGACTAAAATAAATATTGTATTTTAAAATTTAATAATTTTAAAGATAACAAATTTGGAGATAAAGTGAAATGGCAAGACCCAGCCCGTTAGAAATTTATGCGCTTTTAGATAAGACTAATTGTAAAGAATGTGGAAGAGACACATGCATGGCGTTTGCAACAGACTTGCTTGAAAGAAAGGTTATAGTTCAAGATTGCACGCATCTTATGCAAGACCCTAAACAAGCAAAAAAACGCAATAAGTTAATAAAAATTGTGACACCTCCACAAAAACCAGTTATTGTTGGTGTAGGAGAGCGAGCATGCATAATTGGAGGAGAGGAGGTTCTTAATCGTCATCAACTCACATATTATAATGAAACACAAATTTTTATGCAAATTGCGGACGATGACCCTGATTTGGGGCAGATAGCGAAATATTTAACCGACCTTAAAATAGAAAGAATGGGGGAGGTTCTTAGAGTTAGCGGTATTGCTCTAAGATGCGTATCTGGAGACGCTGAGCAATTTAAACTCGCTGCTAAGAACCTAACAGAGGTTTCAGATCTTCCCGTAATGTTAGCATGTTTGAATCCAGATATTTTGGTTTCTGCTGCTGAAGTTATTAAAGATAAAAAACCGTTGCTCTACGCCGTAACCAAAGAATCATGGGAACAAATTGGAAAGTTTGCCGTAGAGAATAGTTTGCCCGTAGCAGTCGTTTCAAGCGATTTAGACGAATTAATATCCATAAGTGCCACCTTACAGAAGTTAGGTGTGACCGGTATTGTGTTAGACGCTATGACCGTTTTTGGTCCAGGCAATGTAGCGTTAACTTACGATCATATAATGCAATTGAGAATTGCTGCTATTGATAAAGAAGACGTGAATGCAGGTTGGCCTGTTATGGGGGTTCCAGCGGCTTATTGGAGTCAAGTGAAAACTGACGATAAGGAACTCTGGGAGCATCAATACCAAGAAATTATTATGGGCGCGATTATGCAATCAATTGACACAAATCTCATCGTTATGCATAGCGGTAAAAGAAAAGAAGATGTTTGGGCTCTTCTGGCAATGATGACGTTGAGACAAAGTATATTTAGCGACCCTAGAATTTATCCCGCTGCAGATCCTGGACTATACGAAATTGGAGAGCCAACAGATAAATCTCCTATTTTTGTGACTTCAAATTACCGTCTAACAAAAATTCCGGTTGAAATAGACATAAAAGGGGCGAATTTAAACGCGTATCTTTTGGTTGTGGATTCTGAAGGTATCGGGATTGAATCAGCCGTTGCAGGAGGGCAATTTAACGCAGGATCGATCGCTGAAGCAGTAAAAGAATATAAAGCGTTTGAAAAGGTTAATCATCGCATTTTGATTATTCCCGGTATGGCTGCACGTTTAAGTGGAGCTTTGGAAGACGAAGCTGATGCCTTTGTTGTTGTAGGACCAAGAGATAGTTCTGGAATTGGCAAGTACATACAAGAACAATGGAAACCCGAAGAATTTATGAAGATATACGAAGATTTGAAAGAATAGTTTAATTCTTTTTTTTACTTTTTTTATTATTTTTAATCAATTGTTATTTTAAATTAAGGAATAAATCATTTTAGGCTTTATTTCCTTAACGCTACTTAAAATCTGAGTTTTTATAGTGCTATTTTGTATTAATTCTGCGGCTGAATGGTTTCCTGTTAATACCCCTATGAACGGCGCATTTATATTTTCAGCAAGGGCTTTATCTTTGGGATGATCGCCAATTATAACAAATTTATATCCTTTGTATTTCTCCCGTAGCGAGATTTTTAGATTTGGATCTAATTTACTCTTGATTTGTTTGCTTTCACCTATAACATACTCGAAAAAATCAAAAATTCCTAAAATTTGAACTATCTTAACTGCCATTTCTTGCTTCTTTGAAGTTATCACGCCCAGGGTAAAAGATTTTTGTTTCAATTCTTCTAATTTTTCTCTAACTCCAGGCAATAGTGTTGCTTGGTAAATCCCTTTTTTTCCGTAGTATTCGCGGAAAGCTTTTGATAATTTTTGTGGATTAATATCAGAAATTTCTTCAAACATGTCATCTAAAGGCGTACCAATCATTTTTTCTATTCTGATTCTGTCGAGGGCTGGGAGATTATATTTTTTCAAGGCGTAATTGAACGAATTAACGATCCCTTCTCTATTATCGATTAGTGTATTATCTAAATCAAAACTTAAAAGAATTTTTTTCATGCGTGATGGCAAAAAAATTATAATTCGTTGATATAATTATTTATATTGTTTCAATTTTTTTAGAAATGTATAAAAAATCGTCAATTTAAGCTGAGAGTTTGTATCCTTTAAATAATTTCAGAAGGAATTGAATTTCATTAGAGCCTTGAACGATACGTTGGAGATCGTATGGGAAATTTGTTAATTCCACTTCTTTTCCCTCCGATACCCACTCTATAATCAATTTAACTAATTCTTTGTATTTATTTACCGTATTTCCCTGATCTAATTCGACTTCAGCCATGATTTCTAACGCTTTGCTAATCTTACCATTAAGAATCGAAGAAATGGCGGCCATAACATAAGATTGGACGATGTGAGAATGACCGATTTTTTTTAGATTAGCGGCTCTATAGTAATACCTGTAGACGCTTTTCACCATTTCGTTAACTAGAAAATCTTTAGCGGTATCAAGTTGTTGATAGAATTTAATACTTTCCAAAATCAGAGTAGCTGCAGTATAGAATTGTTTATTTTTCAATCCTTCTTTAGCAATTATGTTTAAGCCTCTAACAATTTGATTAAAAATGCCAAATCTATTGTATTCCAAGTCTCCTTCAACGGCTATATCGTAGGCGTTTAAATAACTCTCCGTTGAATCGTTTACATTCTCAGCTTTCCAGTAGTTATCTCCTGCTTTTACATAATGCTTATAGGTCATCTCTAAATTGTTTAATTCTTTAAAAGTCACCGCAGCATTAAAGAAATTTGTAGCAGCGTCGTTAAAATCCTTAACTTTTTCAGAGTAGTTTCCCGCTAAAACAAAACAAGAAGCCGATTCAATTAAATTGTTGTTGATTTCTTGGTAACATAACGCTGCACCTCGATAATATGTTGCTATTTTGTGATAACTTCCCTCGTTTTTCTCTAGTCTTAGTCTTTCTGCTAAATTAATATATGCTCCAGCTTCTTTTCTTGAATAACTAATGAATTGCTCTTCTTCATTTATGAGTTGATAGAGCGATTTTAATACTTGTGAAATTTGAGAAATTGCTAAATTATCATTTTTTTTTTCAAAAGTTGAAAAAAGATCTGAAAAAAACTCGATTCCGTCGTACATTATATCATTTGATTTATTTATCTCGTCTAATTCTTGATAACACGACGCAATTTTCTTATAGGAATACGAGAGCAAATCAAAATATTGATAATCCTTTGCAATATTTATAACATTTAAGTAATATTTTTTAGCATTTTTAATATCCTGAGTTTTTAAATATAACTCGGCGATGTTTTCGTAATTTTGAGCGAGCTTCCTGATATCACCGAAATCCTTTAATATTTTGCTTTCCTGCTTTAAAAAATTGATGCTATTTAAGAGATTTTTTTTATACAATTTAGAATCTTTAAGTTTTTCGTAGAAATCAGCAATTCTTAAGAAAGTTTCAGCGACCTCATGCAATTTTCCTTGAAGTTTAAAGGAACTTATCTGTTTTTCCCAGAATTTAATAATTAATTTATTCAACTCGGGAGACTGAAAAGAAACTATGCTTTCTAATAATTCTGTTACGGAAAAAAGAAGTTCACCAGCCTCAAAAAACTCTCCAGATTCAGCGGATTCATTCGCGATATTAATTGATTTTTCAATTGCATTTTGAATTATGTGGTTTTTTTTCTTCTCGTCCTTCAGATTTCCAAGTTCCAATAAAGACTCTCTTATTTTTTCGATGTAATCGCCGGAATCACTAAAAGTATCCTCTTGAAGAATCTAAAATCAACCCTATATATAATATTCAGATTTATAAATAATACTTAGATTTATGCAATGAAATTTTTTGACACATAAAAAATAATGGTTTTTACAATTTTAAAATCAATTTTATCGGACACAACCCCAGAACTCAGTTATAACCATTAATTTAAAAGCCTATAGTATTGAATCTTAATATTTTTTGATTTCAGAATTAATTATAAATAGTTGAAACGTTTTATTTATAATAGTTAAAATCAATAAATTAAAATTAGATGTGGTTCAAAATTGAAACAAATTGCTGATCTTTTAGAAACAGGTATTATTGAGACATATACCCCGAAGAGGAAGATGTTAGTTAAAGACCTCCTTAAAGAGTTAAACCTTGAAGGTAAATACTTTGGGATCCTCGTTGATGGCAAGAAAGCTAGCGAGGATACGGTTTTAGATGAGAAATCAGACATCGTTATTCTTCCTCACATAGCGGGTGGGTTTTAAAAAATAAATTTTTTTTTGGTTACTTATTTTATTTATCTAGTCTTACTGTAAAGAGATTCTCATTAAGTCCTTTGCTAAGATAGTATTAGGGAATATCAGTTTTGCATCTTGCAGCAATTGGTTCGCATCCTCTTGATATCTCGACGAAATATGGGTTAAAATTAATTGTTTAGCGTTCATTTCTTTAGCGTCGTTAGCTGCGTCACAAGAAGTGGAATGTTTCTTTTCAAATGCGACATCAGACAACTCCTTCGCAAAGGTTGCTTCGTGAATTAAGAGATCAGAATTTCTTCCTAATTTAATCAAGCTTTCGCAAGGAATTGTGTCACCCGAGTATGTTACTTTTCGACCGGGCCTCTTTGGATCCACTATCCCTTCCTTTAAAGGATCAATTGTTTTTCCTTCATATTCGATAATATCTCCTTCTTGTAGTTTTTTCCAGAGATTACTCTCAGGAATTCCAAGTTCTTTTGCCCGATCTGGGTTAAATTTTCCATTGCGAGGTTTTTCAATAAACGAATAGGCGTAAGTTAACACGGAATGATCCACTAAAGCATATTTGAGAGAATATCTCTTACCATCAAAAATTATATTTTCTTCTAAATTTAATTCTCTATTTGGGATTTCAGACTCTAAGCCTTCGAATTCTATTAGTTTTTTGTTATCGTTATCGATTTCAACGATTTTAATAGGATAATTTGCTTTTAGTCCGAGAATTTTTCTATGGACAAGTAAATAAAGAAACAGATTCCGAGGTCCAAATATAGTAACGGGGGCCGTTCTTTCAATTAAACCAAATCTAAATAAAAGCCCTGGAAGCCCAATGATATGATCTCCATGAAAGTGCGAAATTAAAATTTTTAAAGGTTTATTAAACTTTAAGCCCGCTTCAATTAGCCTTCTTTGGAGGTCTTCCCCACAATCAAATAGAAAGAGTTCGTTTTTATATTTAAGAGCTGTTGAAGGGAGGTTTCTTTCGCGAACAGGAATCGCCGCGGAGGAACCTAGGATTATTACTTCCATCGAAGTTCATTTAATATTAATTATTTACTTTTTCTTAACTGCGATATTTCAAGCCGTTGTTCAATGTTTTGTTTGCTCAAATCCTCAACCAAACTTTCGAGTTCTTTAAACCTTAAATTAAGATCTGGGTTTATTGTTTGTGTTGTTTTTGGCAGAGAAAGAATTTGAATTCTTAAACTATCTATCTCTGCTTCAATTTCGTTTGATTTCTGATCTTTTATTTTGAGTTGGTTGTTTAAATCTTCGTATTTCCTTTTTATTCTAATTGCTTCGTTCTTAATCGTATTAATTGCTTCTTCTTTCGTTTTTAACGCGTTTTTTGAATCTGCTAATTGTTTTTGTAAAAAGCTTGCCATTTCTCTTTGAATTTTCAATTTGCCTTCAATGTCTCCTTGAGGAATGTTAACGGGAAGTGCCTCCTGATTTTGCCCTTCTTTAATTTGTTCTTGAAGATTTGCTATTTGCATTCTTGATTTACTTAATTCTCTTTTTAATTCTTCCACAACTTCTTTTAGAGCAATTGGTTCTGGCTTACTTTTCTCATCTTTATCTTTTTTCTCGTAGTTATCTTTTTTATCGTCTTTATCTTTTATCTTGTCTTTATCTTTTATCTTGTCTTTATCTTTTATCTTGTCTTTATCTTTTTTATCGTTTTTAGCTATAAACTTTTTTAATTCTTCATTTTGTCTTTTTGCTTTATTAAGTTTTTTTTGCAGATCTTGTAGTAGATTTTTCGTATTGTTATTACCAACGTGTTTAGTTTCTATTTGAGAAGAGCTATTCTCGATCTTTCCCGTTAAATCCGTGATTTTATCAGTTAAAAATTCAATTTTTTCGTCCTTTTCTCTTATTTTTTCGTCATAATCGTCGCTTCCAAGATCTTTTCTCTTCAATCGTCTAATTAAAGATTCTTGCTTATTTAATTTATTTTGTAATTCATGAAGTAAAATATTAAGTGGTGGTTTGTCCTTTTCTCTTAGCTCTTCTACGCTAATAACAGAAGAATCAGTTGTGCTCCTAACAAGAGTATCGTGTGTTTTTTGTAATTCCATTTTTTCTTTTCTTAAAAATCCCATTCGATTTTTTAGTTCTCTTATTTCTCGATCCTTAGCGTCTAATTCAATATTTAATTTTTCTTCTTTCGCTTTTTTAATTTTTTTTCCCGGAGCATTTTCATCGAACATTTCCTCGTATCGCATAACTTCTTCTTCAAAACCATCAATTTTATCTAGGTAAAGATTAGCTTCATTACTTTTTTTGGTTAATTCTGACTGTAACTCGATTATCTTCTTGCGTAAGTTATCTTCTTCCGTCATTTTCGCACCTTATCATTTATTTAGAAAAAATTGTATTATATATATTTCATAAATTCTACTTTTTTAACCTTTTTCTTCAAAAAAATGATTAATATATATCGAAGTCTTTGATGGTAAATTTCTTAATTTTTTTCAATATGGGATAAAGACTTAAATAATTAAAAGTTAAGAAAGCGACAAAAAGTAGACTAATAATAATGAAAGGCGTTATTATATGTGGTAAAGCTACTCTTTGAAATAAAACGAGCGAATTTAATATCATTCCTATACCTAAACTCAAAAAAAGTGATGGTATAATTACATAGAGAGCTTCCAAAAAAAGGATTTTCTTAATATTTTTATATTTCGAGCCAACAGCCTTCATTATTAGGAAATCTTTAGCTTTGTCCATAATACTACTTTTTTGATAATTATATAAAGATATAATCGAAATTACGGCCATAACAATAATTAAAAAAGCGGGGTATAGAGTTAAATTATTTAAATATTGTAAATTATCGTTGAAAGTTTGATTTAGGTTGATGTAAGTGAAATTATCTCCAAGATTTCCACTAATTATTGATTCAATGTCGTCTATAACATTATCATATTCGCCTGGTCTTATTTTTAACAAAAGGAGATTAATATTTGGTTTACTAAAATTCAAATCTTCTTGCATAACCTCTAAATCTACATATCCCGCAAAGCCGCTGTAAAAACTATCCAGGACAACGCCAGAAATGTGAAATGTATGACCTAATCCAAATTCCTCAACTCTCAAACTCTGTGATAATGGATAATCAAAAAAATTATAACCTAATCCGTCTCCAATTATCATATTTACTGAATCTTCTTGAGCAAAATATTCTCCCTCAATTTCAAAATCTTGTATCATTTCGCTAATATTAACGCCTACAATCGGGAAAACCCCTGAACGTTTTTGACCTGCTACTAAATAACCTCCATCTGTTAGGTAATGATACCCATCTAATTCAGTTAAATTAAAAAAATTTATCAAACGCTGATCTATATGCTCAACTTCAGTAAGACTACTTAGTTCTTCAATATCAGTAAGATTAAACATGTAGTTTGGATTTAAAAAATCAATGCTGTTCTCAGTTATAATAATGTCAGGATTAGAAAACATCCCGTACATTAAAGAATAGTTTTGAATAACGTCTTTATGGCCAATAGCAATGATGTCTTCACCTTGAGACTTTCGTATCCATTCTTGGGACGAATTGCTCAAAACGATATTCCCTAATGTTAAGGTAAAAATTACTAAAGAAATTATAGAAAAAACTATTAGATACCTCTTAAATTCCCCTTTTCTCCTGATTGTGTTAATAACGGAAATTTTAAAGTTAAATCCTATTGAGGACAACCATTTTGGAACAAATGTAAATCCTCTTGAAGCGTCGTAATTATAGGGTATGTCCTTTGAAAATAATTTTACGGTATTTTGATTTCCTATTTTCCTTAAAATTACTCCGGGAACGAAATAAATTCCCCCTAAACACGAAAAAAATAATATTGGAGTATAAATTAAATCAATTTGAAAAGAGGATACAATACCTAAAAAAGACATAACAAACGCGAAGATACCGTAAGAAGCAAAACCAATTATTAACCCTATTAAAAAACCAGCGATAAACACTACATATGCTTCGGTTAAATAAAAGCTATATAATTTCCTTGGTAGCGTTCCCAAAGCTTTCATAATAGCAATATCACGTTTTTTATTAATAACTAAAGTGCTTGTCACGATTATAACAATAGTAAAAGCCAAAATAACTATTAGGGCCAGTATTAGAATAGTAAAATCAGTAAAGACTATACTTATTCCTCCCGAGAAATAAAATTCATTTTCGTACTTATAAGTTAAAAATCTATTTAATCCCATTGAGGACATGAAATTCGTTAAGAAAATTGTGAGCGCAATAACTAAGGCAATTATTAATACGTAATTGAAAGTGACCTCCCTTTTTCTAAAGAAATCTTTTAAGGCAAAATCTAAACTTATTATTAACTCACCAACTACTCTTCACTTGTTATCTTACCATCTTCAAAAATTATGACTCGATTGGCAAGTTCTATTAAAAAATCGTCGTGTGTTGCTATTAAAATCGTTTTACCATCCTTTTTCATATCATTAAAGAGATCTCGTATAAACACGCTTGTATTTTTATCGAGGTTGGCTGTAGGCTCATCTGCCAAAATAATTGGAGGATCGTTTGCTAACGCTCTTGCTATTGCTACCCTCTGTTGTTCACCAGCTGAAAGTTGAAATGGTAAGTGTTCTCTTCTATCCCCTAAACCAATTTTTTTCAATAAACTTACTGCTTTCTCTCTTTGCTCTTTTAGGGTCATTCCAGCTAAATTCATCGGGAACATCACATTTTCTTCAGCTGTTAAAGTGCTAATAAGATTATAGTTCTGAAAAACGAATCCTGTGTTAATTAATCTAAATGTAGAAAGTGATTCTTCTTGTAAATCGGTAATTCTAACCCCACTTGAAAAAATCGTGCCTTCGTTAGGAGAATCTAACCCTCCAATTAAATTTAGTAAAGTAGTTTTACCTGCTCCTGACGGACCTTTAAAAACAACGAAATCTCTCTCTTTAATTTTCAGATTTACATCATGTACGGCTTTTACAATAAAATCTCCAATTTCATAATTTTTAAATAAATTTTTAGTTAAGATAACAATGTTTTCCTCTCTAATTTCGTTTAATATATCAATATCTTCTAATTCAGTAGGCTCTTCAAGAATTTCTTTCTCCATTTTTATTTCAGCAACTCATTCTTTTCTAGTTCTCTCTTATATAATCCTTATTTATTTAAAATATTGTGCTATCGACTTCATTTTAAGACCAATATTAAATTGTATCATTACTCTCAAACAAAAGTTTAAATATTGCCACATTATATTTGAATATTAGAGAGGAAAGCCGCAAATAAAAATATCCCCTAATTTCCTAATTAAATGGTAACGTACGGAACTAAATTTTATCCTAAAATTAACCTCTTTTGAGGTTCAATTTCCGGCTTCTCTTCTCTTCTCTTTTTTGAAAATGAAATTAAGTAATTTGTTTCATAAATTTAAAAATATTTATTTTAGTTAAGATATTTCATTATTAAAATTACAGCAGATTTAAACTTTAAGCTAGTTCTTCATAATTAAAAAAAAGGGGAAAAAAATTTGGAATTTGAAAAGTTAACTGAATTGATCATAGAATTAGAAGTAGATGATATTGAAGCCGCAGTGAAGGAAGCCCTAGAAGGAGATGGAAAGGATCCATTTGATGTTTTAAGCGCTTTAACAAAAGGAATGGACGAAGTAGGGAAGCGATATGAAGAGAAGGAATATTATTTAACTGAGCTTGTATTAGCGGGGGAAACCATGAAAGAAGCGTTTAAAGTGCTCCAACCGGCTTTAGCAGCATCAGACAGGTCAGTAGATAAAACTAAGATAATTTTAGCAACGGTAAAGGGCGACAACCATGATATCGGAAAAAATATTTTAGGCTCATTATTATTAAGTAGTGGTTTTGAATTACATGATTTGGGGATGGATGTTGATGCAGATGTTATCGTCGAAAAGGTAAAAGAAACAGGAGCTACAATCATAGCGTTAAGTTCCCTATTGACTATGACTGTCGAGCAGATTAAATCCGTTCATGAAGCTTTAAAAGAAGCGGGTCTTAGGGATAGTGTAAAATTAATCGTTGGCGGAGCTCCTTTGAACATGGAACTTGCTAAACGGTTGGGTGCCGATGATTTTGCAGATGACGCTGTCGATGGTGTCAGACATATAAAAAAGTTAGCAGGAAAATAATACATTCATTCAATTTTTTATTTTTATAACTTTAATTTTGTAAATTATAAGATACATTTTTTGATATTTATAATTTATAAAGTCGGTTTAAAAGAGATTCTATTTTATTCTTTTAATTTCTGAGAAACTTAACTAAAATATAATGAGAATATTTATTTTACTAAGGAAAGTATATCTCTTAGAACCAATCAAATAAAATTAATTCTGGATATTACAAATTATTAAAAAATGTTTATAAGAAAAAGGAGGCTTTTTTAATGACTGGTGGAAAGGACGAGGAAATAAAATACGATGCAGAATTAGATACTAGGGGATTATTTTGTCCAGAACCTATTTTCGAAGTAAGAACCTTTTCAGAATCTTTAGATATTGGTCAGTGTTTTAAAGTTTTAGCTGATGATCCGGCAGCAGAAGAGGATTTGAAAAGGTGGGCAAAAAGAACTGGTACAGAGTTGGTTGAGTTTATTAAAGATGGAGATGATCTAATATTTTACTTCAGAAAAAGGGAATAATAACAATTAGCTTGAAATCACGGAGGGGTTAAGTTATGAGCGTATATCTAGACAATCAAGCTGCAAGACCCGTGGACGCAAGAGTCGTGGACGAAATGCTACTATACTTTAACGAAAAATTTGCGAATCCGGCTTCTCTTCATTGCGATGGAGATATTGCTACAGATATTTTAGAGACATCACGAGAAAAAATTGCAAAGTTTGTGAATGCCCCTAATCCGTCTGACATACTATTTACTTCTGGAGCGACCGAATCAAATAATTTAGCTTTAATAGGCGCCGCTATGAGACAGAAGAAAAAAGGAAACCACATAATTATTTCTGAAATCGAACATATATCTATCTTAAACCTTGGGAAATATTTAGAAAGACAGGGGTTTAGAGTAAGCAGAGTTTCTGTAGATCGATTTGGTATCATTAGTTTAGATAAGCTTGAAAAGTTAATTACTGACGAAACTATTTTAATTTCTATATCTACTGCTAGCAACGAAGTTGGAACACTACAACCAACTGCTGAAATTAGTAGGATTGCAAGAGAAAAAGGGATATTATTTCATACTGACGCTGTTGCTAGTGAAAGCGTAGTTCCAATTGACGTTCAAAAAGTTCCGATAGATTTAATCACATTATCATCGAACGATATTTACGGGCCAAGAGGGGTTGGCGCGTTATACTTAAAAAAGGGAGTACGAGTTAATCCTATAATAATTGGTGGCGGTCAAGAAAGAGGTATGAGGTCAGGTTCTGAAAATATACCCGGTATAGTTGGATTTTCTAAAGCCGCTGAAATTTTGAAGGAAGAAATGCCCAAAGAATCAGAAAATTTAAAAATATTAAGAGATAAGTTAATTAAGAATATTTTGGAAACAATTCCTAAATCGTATTTAAACGGACATCCTGAAAAAAGACTTCCTCACAACGCCCATTTTCGATTTGATTATATCGAGGGTGAATCGTTGATATTAACGCTAAAAGAACACAATATTGCTGCTGCTACAGGCTCAGCTTGTAGTTCAAAAACATTAGAGGCTTCTCATACGTTAATTGCGATGGGTCTTTTGCACGAAGAGGCACACGGTAGTCTACTGGTTTCTTTAGGTAGAACTACTCGCGAGTCCGACATTGATAAGCTTATAGAAGTTTTGCCAAACGAGGTAATGAGGTTGAGAAAGTTATCTCCATTAACACCTCCAGAATTATTAAAAAAATATAATGAGGTAAAATAATAAAATGAAATCTACTACATATTCAGAAAAAGTGTTAGATCACTTCAAAAATCCTAGGAACGTGGGTGAGATTGAAAACGCAGACGGGGTTGGTCGAGTTGGAAACCCAGTTTGTGGAGATCTTATGTGGATCTACCTCAAGATTGCCAAAAATGATAAAAATGAAGAATTTATCGAGGATATTAAATTTAAAACATTCGGTTGTGGTTCAGCTGTTTCTACGTCATCAATGATTACTGAGATGGCAAAAGGTATGACTCTTGACGAAGCGTATAAAATCACGCGCCAAAATGTTGCTGACGAATTAGATGGACTTCCTCCTATAAAAATGCATTGTTCTAATCTAGCTGCCGATGCTTTAAAAGCCGCAATCGACAACTATCGTTTAGGTACAGAGCCAGAAATAGAGATCGTTACGTCTTGTCAATTAGATGTTAGAATAATACTCGGAATCGATGAATTTCTTGGAAAAGGAGTCTATAAAGAAGTACCCGCGGATTTAGAAGAGTTTAGAGAAAAAAGAATTATTATAGTCGACTCGGGAGACGAATCGTTAGAGCTCGCACTTAAACTAACAGAATATACTGGAAGAGTAATTGTTGTAACTTCTGCAAAATCAGTTCCTGGCAATGTTGAATTGAGGAAAAAATTGAAGCATTCAGATGTAAAACTATTACAAGAATCATAATTGATTGAAATCAAAGGAGAGCTTGACGAAGTAGAAAAAATTGTTATCCATGATTTCGATGAGGACGAGAATTACGAGCTATTCGTTGATGTCGTAATAGTTTTAGATTATCGATTATAAATTTTTTTTATCCTAATTTTTATACTAATTCTCTTATTTTTCATAATTTATAATAAAGAGGTTTAAATGATACAATTAATTCTATTTTTTTAAAGTAGTGATATAGTGCATCACGATCACACAACTAAAAATAAACAAAAAGATGGTAATATGGAAAAAGTTATAATTGTGGGTGGAGTTGCTGGGGGCGCTTCAACGGCAGCTCGACTTAGAAGGTTAATGGAGAACGTAGAGATTACAGTGCTTGAGAAGGGAGAGTACGTCTCATTCGCTAACTGTGGGTTACCGTATTATATTGGTCACATCATAAAGGACCAAGCTCAATTGGAACTAATGACGCCAGAAGAATTTTGGGATCGATTTAGGATTGATGTTAAAGTTAACCACGAAGCAATTTCAATCAACAAGGAAAAGAAAACTGTTACGGTTAAAAACCTTGAAAACGATAAATCTTTCGAATTGGACTATGATTACTTAGTACTTTCTCCTGGAGCTACCCCAATTGTACCTCCATTTGAGGGGCTCGGTGATGTTCCCGTATTTACACTGAGAACAATTCCAGATTCCGTTAAGATCAAACAATTTATTGAAAATAATAATGTTAAACACGCGACCATCATCGGGGGCGGTTTTATCGGTTTAGAAATGGCTGAAAATTTGAAGCATAGAGGTGCTAAGGTAAAAATCGTGGAAATGCTTGACCAAGTTATGGCACCTATAGATAAGGAAATAGCACAATTCGTACATCAAGAACTACTACTAAATGGTGTGTGTTTACAATTAGAAGACCCTGTTGATTCTTTCAAATGCGATAGTGACAATTGTTTTTACGTTATTCCTAAAAGTGGGAAAAATATTAAGACTGACGTAATAATTTTAGCAATTGGGGTCAAACCAGAAAGCAAATTAGCCAAGGAGGCCGATTTAAAAATTGGTCCGCGAGGTCATATTATTGTAGATGAACAAATGAAAACCTCAGATCCTTCAATATTTGCTGTAGGTGACGCAGTCCAAGTAAAAAACTTTATAACCCAAGAACCTACTGGAATACCTTTAGCAGGTCCAGCGAATAAACAAGGGAGAATAGTTGCTGATGTTATTGCTGGCCGTGATACGAAGTATCAAGGAATTTTGGGAGCCTCCGTCGTAAAAGTTTTTGATTTAACTGTTTCAACAGTAGGTTTAGCTGAAAAACAATTAAAGAAAACTGATATTAAGTACGAAAAGATTTACATACACCCTAATAACCACGCAGGTTATTACCCTGGAGCTGTGCCAATAACTCTTAAATTGATATTTGAAGTCCCAAGTGGAAAAATACTCGGAGTTCAAGCAGCTGGAGGTCCAGGAACAGAAAAAAGGATTGATGTAATTGCTACTGTAATTAAATTCAAAGGAACGGTGTTTGACTTAGAAGAGTTAGAACTTACTTACGCACCGCCTTTTGGTTCTGCTAAGGATCCCGTAAACATGGCGGGATTTGTTGCTGCTAAC
>DAOUUT010000060.1 GCA_030668025.1 Promethearchaeota archaeon | reverse complement strand
TTCCACTTGTGACCGCCGTGATTAAATCCATTTTGCCTCTTTTGCCTTCCTTTTCAACAATATTTTCGACTTTGGTTTGATACATAATGGTATCTCCGGCACAACCTTGAGAGTAATACTTAATTTCTCTGCCACCATCTAATAACTTTCTAAAATCTATCCCCAAAGTAGAAAAAAAGTTATTATCTGAGAAGGTCATTCTCGTGTAAAAAGTAGTAGGAACAGGTATGTCTTTGAAACCTTGATTTTTGGCTTCATTGACGTCGTAATATATTGGGTTCGATTCTCTTATCGCGTTAGCAAAATGAGAGATTCGCCAACGAGTAATAACCATTTCTTTTGGTGTAAATTCGTAGCCAATGAATTTTCTATCAATCATGTAAATTAATTCTCTTTTAATTTTAATTAATTTTAATATGTTTAGATTAAATAAATTTCTTTACTAATTTGATTTCTCATAACTTGAAGCTTTACCGCACTCTTTTGCACATGGTTTAAACGTTTTATTTATAAACCCGCTAAAACATTTTTAACTTCTTCAACATGCCCTTTCACTTTAACTTTTGGCCATATATGAGAAATTTTTCCTTCCGGATTTACTAAATAAGTGCTTCGAGTAACTCCCATATAATTCTTACCTCGATAAGCTTTTGATCCCCACGCTCCATATTTTTTTAATACTTCTTTATCCAAATCACTTAACAAAATAACTTTCAGATTTTTTTTTTGAATAAACTTAGCGTGAGATTCGGGACTATCAGGACTTATACCAATAACTTCCGCGTTTAGCTTTTGAAACGCAGGTAAAATTCCTGTAAAACCTATTGCTTCAATTGTGCAGCCGGGAGTATTATCTTTAGGATAAAAATATACGATAACATATTTACCTTTGAAATCTTTTAGACACACTTCCTTGTTATCTTTGTCTGGAAGACAAAATTCGGGAGCAGTATCTGCAACCTTTAATTCTACTTTTTTCTCGTTCATAATGATTCTCCTCTTGAAGATTTTGGATTTTATTTTTTATTGTTATTATAGAAATTTATGAAAAGAATTTCAATGTTCAGATTATCAATTATAAACGTTTTAAACACATTCTATTAATTAATAGTATTACAAAATTCGAAAATTAATAAAATATAAATTTAATATCATCGTACGTGTAGGAGGAATTAAAACCAGAAAAAGAGTAAACAAAATATTAGGAATAATCTACATTGCTATAGGCCTTGCTAATATAATTGCCTTTATTGTATTAATATCAATCTCTGGGAAACAGCCAGTTATTTTATCGGTATTTTGGTTATTATTTGGTGCGATTTCAATTTATTTTGGCGTTCATTTGCTTATCAAGAAAGTCGAAGAGAAACAAAAATTTACAAAAAGGAAAAGATAGATTATTTTTAATTAATTATTAATCAAATTTTCTTTTCTAAACTCTTTTTAACCACACAATAAACTTTTCTTCTCTCGCCAATTCCAAAACACGCATTACAACTAGTACATAATGCAGGTGTAAGATCTCCACCTTTCCATCGATCAGGTAAATCAGGTTCATATATGAGAGGGCGACACATAGAAATAAAATCCGCTGTTTCTTCCGCCAGAAATTTATCTGCGGATAAAGGGTTTCTTATTCCCCCCATAAAAATTAATGGACAATCTTTCATTACTCGCTTTATAGCCTTAGCATTTGGTAAATAATAGTTTTCCTCTTCAGTTGAACTAAAATTCACACTTGGATATGATTTATTGTTGGTTGCTTTTAGACTTGTTCGGCCAGATGTTGGTTCAATAGCATCAAAACCTAAATCTACTAATTGTTTAGCGATCTCTACTCCCTCTCCTAAAGATAATCCCTTTCCGTCACCTAAAAAATCTTGAGTACTCAATTTGATGGTAATTGGAAATTCGGTTCCTAAATTATCTCTTATTTGATTAAAAATATCAATAATAATCTTTAATCTATTAAGAGTTGTACCCCCATATTCATCAATCCGCTTATTAGTGAAAGGGGAGATGAAGTCACTCAGGAGATAGCCATGACCGGCATGTAGTTGTATCATATCATAGCCGCACTCATAAGCCCTGGAACTAGCTTCAAGAAATTTTTTTGTTATTTTTTTAATTTCTTCATTTTTCAATTCCCGACAGATTTTTTTTGTTATGGGATCTTTTATTGCTGATGGCCCCACTGTTTCTCGATTACGATTAATAACATTATTCCCCGTATGTGCTAATTGAGCTGCTACTTTAACATCTGAATATTCATGAATAGATTTTACCAATTTTTTTTGTCCAAGAATATAAGAATCATCATAGATTCGAATCATTCGAGTGGTTTGGGCACCTATTGGATCAACAGCAATATATCCTGTAATTATTAATCCCGTCCCGCCCTTAGCTAACTCCTCATAAAAATCAATAAGTGAATCAGTTACATAGCCATCCTTAGTTGCTCTTGATTCCCAAGTTGCTGAACGAACGATACGATTTTTAATTGATACAGTACCAATTTTCCCGGGATTAAAGAGATATTTTAATTCTATAATTATCACCTCCTAATTAAGGATCGTTCCTGAATGGATGACGAGCATTCTCAGCGTTTTGAATTCCGTCATTTACCGTTGGTAACCCTTCCATTGCCTTTCGAATAGCGTTTCTTGTAGCTTTATAGTTATTAATAAATACGCGTTTTCGAGCGCTCGCGCTAGGATGTACAAATACATTTACAATTATTAAGATATCCTCTGCAGCTTCTTTAGGAAGAATTCCATCCTCTACGCATTTCATTACCGCTTTTGCTACTGCTGCTTGAGCAGGTCCATAAGTTAAACTTGCGTGGCGAAGCGAAGTAATTTTAACTGTAGGGATCATAACAGTCGCAGGTTTAACTTGCATGTTTGGTTCAAGAATTACTTGTAATCCTTCACGCCCTTTCGCTGGATGAGTTAAAGCGCGAGCGTAAGCTTCACCTACGGGTCCCTTTTTATTTCCTATTAAAAGATCAATATGTGCTAACTCTGCTCTACTGCCAACGAGCGACTCTCCAACTTTTAAGCTGAAATCAGAGATTTTTTCAGGCGTAACACCCACTGCGTAAAAACGACTCGTTAGTTCTTTATCATCGATCTCGAACTTAATTTCTTTCTTCTCGATATATCCTAACTTTTCAAGTTCAACTCTAAATTCGTCTTGGAGTTCGTAGGAAAGAGTGTCACCTAAAATTATCGGGCTTCTAGTTGTGCCTACTGGAACACCCATCAAATTCAAGCACTCTTTGGCGCCTAAAGCTCCAGAATTGATTAGCATTCGAGCTAGCTTTTGCACTTTCTTTTGTAGAGTTTGTGCTTCAATTAAGCGATTGTTTTTTATGTGGTCGTAAATTTCGAGCCATACCTTAGGAATAACATTAGCAGAACCAAGTATGCAGCCCGCAGCGCCACCAGCTAAAGCACCTAATACATTTTCGTCCCACCCTATTAGAACGGAAATTTTATCGCTTACTTTCTCTAATAACGCAGAGAAGTATTTGTAGTCACCACTAGAATCCTTTATCGCGACGAAATTATCAATATCAACTAAATCTTCTACAACAGTCCAAGGCAATTCTACCCCCGTACAGACGGGAATATTATACAACACCAAAGGTATATCGGTTTTTTCTGCGATCGCAAAATAATGCTCGTACAACCCTTTTGCCTTAGGTTTAAGATAATAGGGCGTTACAATTATAGCCGCGTCTGCACCGATGTCCGTTGCAGCTTTAGTAGCATCAATTACCAACTTTGTCCCTGTCTCTCCAGTTCCAGCAATTACAGGAACTCTACCATTCGTTTCGTCGACGACTATTTCTATGACTCTCAAGCGTTCTTCAAAAGTCATGTTAACGAACTCTCCAGTCGTTCCTACCGGAACAAGTCCCGTAACTCCTTGATCTATGAGATGGTTTACTAAATTTCTAAGGTTTTCTTCGTTAATTGATTCATCTTCTTTATTAAAAGGAGTTACCAATGCAGGCATAACTCCTGTTGGTCTAAAATCAAATTTACCCATTTAAATTAACCTCTATTTTTTATTTTTGATGATGTAAATTTTTAGCAGCTATAAATGTTAATCCCTTTTTGGTTAGAGCTTCAGCTGTAGTATTAATAGCTTCGTATCGGTCGAGAAGGTTCACACGTAATGCTTCCCATATCCCAGCTTCTTCAATTTCTTCCTTAGTCATGAAATATTCAAGGATATCAGTGGGATGATCCCGTTTTTCGTCGACCTCAACATTTGCTCCCTCATGTTTCGCACTTACATTCTTCACTTTCTTAGCCAATTCCATTAATTCGTCTCGACGGTCGTAAGGTTGCCTTACAATACTTTTCCATGTTTCCGTAATGTGATGCTCAAGCCTTACAACATCTTCGAATCCAAACGGTTTTCTTATATATGCTGTCATTTCAAGGGTTTCATTATTAACTGAATTAGCTAAATTAAAACCAATTAAAGGACTTGTACCATCCTCTCGTGCAAACAATTTAGCGGTCAATAGTGTCCAAAGACATGAATATGGGTTATCGTTACCCATATATACGCTAATCTTAAATTCGTTGTTAATGCCTAGTTTATGGATAAAATAGCCTAGTAACACAGTGCCCGGATTTACATTAAGAACCTGTTTGATGCCGTAGTTAGTGTAATAATAAAGAAACTCGTCAATCCATTTCAACGCAAAGTCGTTTGGTTGTCCAACGCCTCCAAAATATCCCGTAATCGTATCAGGCCCTCCAAGATGCACATTTACGGGCATACCATCTGGTCCAGGTGCTGTTCCTTTTGTATCAAGAGTCTCAACCCAAGTTGCACCGATAATTTGCATTGCCGCTGCCATAGCTAATAAATCCCCGTCTTTTTCCTGTTCTTTCATGTATCTTACGCGAATAATTCTGCCAGGTACTATCTTTTGATTTTCAACAGCATCTCTTACCATATCCATCAAGAAAGGAAAGTATTGACACGCAGAAAGTTCTAATGTTATAGCAAAATCTTCGTCGAATGTCATTTCAGATGCTTTATCGCCTAAAATTTTTTTTCTATAATCTGCTATGCTAATAAAAGAATTATTGTCGCGTTGAGAAATCAACCACTCAATATCCTTAACGTATTCTGGCTTCTTCTTTTTTAACTTTTCGAGTAAGTTTTCTACTTTACTGGCTTCTTCTGCCTTTCTATTAATCTCTTCAACTCCGCCATATTTATCTACTATATCTAAAAGATCGTTTATCAGTGGATTTTTTTCGTCCAATAAGAAATCGTTTATTACTTTTAATGCGTCGTCTGGAATTTTCAATTTTTTTCTTAAATCGTTCATTTTATCATTTACCTTATTTTTTTGTTAATATTTTATATAACAATTTTGAATTCTACCCAAAGAATTCCCATACTTCCAACTTTCATTGGAAGAGTTCATAAATTTAATCAAGTTTCATTATATTATAAATTTATTTGTACAATTGCAAAAAGTTTTAACAATATCCAAAATTGATAATTTAAAGAACTTAATTTCATAAGAGTAAAGAAAATGTATAAACATAAAGTATCGATTTTAGGGACTGGATTTATCGGTTTATGTAGTGCTGCGTGTTTCGCTGGGAAAGACATTCAAGTCTTAGCTTCCACTCATAATGAAAAGAAAGCTAACATGATTAACGAAGGAAAAGCACCGTTTTACGAAGCAGATTTACAAGAAATAATGGACGATATTAAAGCAAACAAACCAGAACTATTACAGTGCTTGCTAGATCCCGTAAAAGCGATACACGAAACGGATATTTCTATGATTACTCAAGGTACGCCCATGCGAGAAGATAAAAGCATAGATTTAGGCTATATTGAGAGTACAGCTCGGGAAATAGGAGAAGCTCTAAAGCAAAAGGACAAATATCATTTAGTTGTTGTAAGGTCTACGGTAGTTCCTGGTACTACGAGGAATCTGGTGGGCAAAATAATTACTGAGGTATCTGGAAAGGTTCCAGGAAAAGATTTTGGCTTATGCATGCAACCCGAATTTTTAGCGGAGGGTCGTTCGATTGAAGATACCTTTCGCCCAGATAGGATCGTAATAGGTGAAATTGACGAGAAAAGTGGTGCCATGCTTCAAGAGTTTTACGAATATTTCTATGGTGACCACTTACAAAATTGCCCTATGTTAAGGATGAATCTAGAAAGTGCTGAATTAGTAAAATATGGTAATAATTGCCTTTTATCTACTAAAATCAGCTATGCTAATGAATTCGCGAATTTTGCAGAGTTAGTACCAAATGTAGATGTAGCCCAAGTTATGAAAGGAGTAGGGCTCGATTACAGATTAAATTCTCGATTTTTAAATGCTGGAGTTGGTTTTGGGGGTTCTTGCTTTCATAAAGATGTGAACGCAATAAAAGCGTGGTCTAAATCGAAAGGATATACTTCAAGATTATTGGAAGCAGTTTTAGGCATTAACGACGATCAAGCAATCCACATCGTTGATATGGCAGAACAATTGGCAGGAAAATTAGCAAGTAAAAAAGTAGCCTTATTAGGTCTTGCTTTCAAGCCAGGTACGGACGACATGCGGGAAGCTGCTAGTATTAGGGTTGTTAATGAATTAAGAAAAAGAGGTATAACTGATATTATCGGATATGACCCTAAAGCAAATAAAACTGCTGAAATCGAAATGGGAGATCAAATTAAATATGCCGAATCAATTGAAGAGGCTTTACAAGATTCTGAGTGTGCAATATTAATTACGGAGTGGGACGAGTTTAAAAAACTTACGCCAGACGATTTCAAGAAAAGTATGAAAACTCCAAATGTAATTGATGGAAGAAGATTATTCGATTACGACAAGTTTACTAATGCTTTACCATTTAGAGCAATAGGTCGAATTAATTTAGTATAATGCTTTAAGGTTTTCTTTAATTATTGTTATTTTCTTATTTTATCCTTTTATCTATTATATATAGAAACAAAAATTTTCAAAACAGAAAAATTAAATAATAAATTCTCTTAGAAATATATATTTCTAAAATAACCAATTTTAAACAAGATGATTTTTATTATGCCATCTGAAAAAACTCTAAGTGATTACTATGATACTACCGGTCGTGAAGATATTTTAACTGGTGGAATCAAAATGATACCTATCCAGACTCCATTCGGTGAATTTAAAGTCTGGACTAAAAGGATTGGAAATAATCCTACAATCAAAATACTTCTTTTGCATGGAGGTCCTGGTGGAACCCATGAATATTTTGAATGCTTTGATAGCTTCTTTCCAGCAGAGGGATTTGAATACTACTACTACGACCAGTTAGGGTCATACTACAGTGACCAACCTACAGAACCCAGTTTATGGGAGACATCTAGATTTGTCGAGGAAGTAGAACAGGTTAGAAAAGCTCTAAAATTAGACAAATCAAACTTTTACTTGTTAGGGCAATCTTGGGGTGGTATACTAGCAGTTGAGTATGCTCTGAAATATCAGGATAATCTCAAGGGCTTAGTTATCTCCAATATGATGATGAGCGCTCCGGCTTACGGGAAATATGCTGATGAAGTCTTAGGGCCTAAGCTTAAACCTGAAGTATTAGCTGAAATCAAGGAGTTGGAAGCCAAAGGGGATTTTGATAATCCTCGTTACATGGAGTTATTGTTGCCTAATTATTACGCTGAACATCTTATTCGTATGCCAATTGAGCAATGGCCAGACCCCGTTAATCGAATGTTTAAACACCTTAATGAGGATATCTACGTGCCAATGCAGGGACATAGTGAATTAGGAATCCGAGGGACATTGAAAAAATGGGATAGAACATCTGATTTACCAAAAATAAAAGTTCCCACATTGGTAATCGGAGCTACTCACGATACCATGGATCCCGAACACATGAAATGGGTATCGACCCAAGTACAACAGGGAGAATTTCTGTTATGCCCAAATGGTAGTCATAGTGCCCTTTATGACGATCAGAAGATATTTTTTGATGGGTTAACAAAATTCATCAAAGATGTAAATCAAGGAACATTTACTACTAAATAATTACAGAGATTACCCTAGTTCTGCTAATGCTATAAGAAAAGTTAATGTAATTGAATTAACTATATCATAATATTAAAATCTTTTTATCCTTTTATCTATTATATATACTCTATTTCCTATTTTTTATTTCGAGAATTTTGCGGATTTTATCTAATCGTGTATCCCTCGACAGTCTGTTAGTAATAGGGTTATGATCTCCATATAATCCTTTATGATACACAAGCTTTTGAGCTCTGTAAAATACGCCTAAAGTGAATTTATGTTTATTTTTAGCAGCTTTCATTGCTTCTTCATAAGTCTTAGGTTCATTTTCAAGAAAATCAATTTTTTCTCTATATTCGCTCCAAGAATGATATGGTACTGCGGGTTGTAATACTTCGATAAACGAAAATCCTTCGTGTTGAATCGCTTGAATTAATATTTCTGTAAGATGATTTATTTCACCAGCAAACGCTCTGGCAATAAAAGTAGCTCCAACTTCAAGCATTAAAGATAGTGGGTTAAAGGGGGTTTCAAAACTTCCTCTTGGAGTAGATGGTCCCTTCCAACCCTTTTCAGTTAAAGGCGAGAATTGTCCGGTGGTCAAAGCATAAACGCTGTTATTATGCAAAATCATAGTCATTTCTTGATTCCTTTTAGCCGCAAAAATAGTGTGAGCTAAACCTTCACCTAATCCGTTTCCGTCTCCTGAAAAAGTAATCACTTTCAAATCAGGATTAGCGACTTTCATTCCTTCAGAATTCGAGCTATTTCGCCCGTGTAGCCCATAAAGACCGCTCAGGTTTAAATAATCGAAGATTTTTGCGTGACATCCTATGCCCGCAGTCATTACAATATCCTCCCTTTTAATTCCTTTATCTTCAAGTTTTTGAACGGCGTTTCTTAAAGCTGTAAAGATTCCAAAATTTCCACACCCTTTACACCAAGTAATTTCGGCGTATGTTTTAAGATTATCCACTTTAAAGCAGCACCTCCTTAATCTTTTTTGATAATTCAATTGGATCAAATGGGCGTCCATCATACTTTTTAATCGTACTTCTTATTTTTAGCCCTGCTTTTTCTTTTAAAAGAGATGCAAATTGTCCCGTAGAGCTTTGTTCAATTACTATATTGTCTTGATTTTTAAATTCCTCCAATTCCCACGTTGGTAATGGGTTCAAATATATTGGTTGAACGATTGTAGGGTTTACTCTCCCATACCTAAGAGCTTCTAAAACGCTCATGTAAGTCGAACCATACGCAAAAAGATTAGTGGTCATCTCTCCTCGAATAATATTAACAGTATATTGACTCTTTAAATATTCTACAAGTGCTTTAAATTTTTTATTTCTCTTGTCATGCATTTTTGCTATCAACTCGGCATTCTCAGTCGTTACGCCAAATTCATCGTGTTCGTAGCTATTCACCTTAATTACTTCTTTCGACGGTGGAAATAGCATTGGAGAAATTCCATCTTCAGCATCATAATATCTTTTATAATTTTCCCCTTGATGCATTTTAGGTGTTGCCCATTTTGCCTTACCTACATCAATATCAATTGTCATGCTACATTCTGATAAGTGTTTCTCCGTGAGCAGAATGCCTGGTGTTTGAAACTTCCAGACAAGATCAAGCATTTCCGCAGTTAAATAATAAGCTTCTTCTATCGTTCCAGGAGATGCTACTATACGCAAAAAGTCTCCGTGACCAGCAGAAAGAGCAAAACTTAGATCAGCTTGTTCGGTATAAGTTGGTACTCCTGTAGCAGGTCCAGGACGCATAGATAATACGCATAAAATAGGTGTCTCTGTTATACCTGCTAAAGAAATGCCTTCGGTCATAAGCGCGAAACCTCCACCACTGGTTCCAACCATTGATCTTGCCCCAGTAAACGCGGAACCAATAGCCATGTTAATTACTGCAAGTTCGCTTTCAGCATGAACGACTGCTAACCCAAAGTTTTCTGCCTGCTTTGCTAAAAAGTGCAATATTGAAGATGCTGGCGTCATAGGATATCCAAAATATGTATCTAAACCGCCAGCTATAGCTCCCAGACTTATTGCTTCGTTACCTGTAATAATTGGTCTTTCTTTTTCTTCTTTACTTATTAAAAATTTACCTTGACACTCGCCTTTTACCATATCGTAGATGGTATTTGCAAACTTAATGTTATCTTCAATACCTCTTGGATATTGATTATTAATACTTTGATTCATTTGCTCTTTTTCGAATCCTATTGCTGATGCTAAAATCGCTACAGCCCCTACACCATACATCAGGCTTTTCATGGGATATTTTTCAGCTTCTGAACTGAATGGAATTCCAATACCATTAACATCTTCTTGTTCGTCTGAGTTATAGATAATAATTCCACCATCAGCAACATCGTTAATGTGAGTTTCACAACTTCGCTTATCAAAGTTAACAAGAAGGTCCGCTTTCATGTAATGGTTAGTAATCCATCTAGTGGAAGTACTAACTATAGAAAAATTGTGTCCTCCTCTAATTAGACTCATATAATCGTCCATTTGAAATACACGCTGTCCCATACTAGAAAATATATGAGCTACCACTGATCCAGCTTTTTTTACGCCTTCTCCCGCCTTTCCTCCAACCAAAAATGTAAAGACATCATTGACCATTATGAGATTTACCTTAAATTATGTTTGATTATTGATTTAAGAAATACTTATAAAAATAACTGTTCTCGAATATTATTTAAATATATGTCTTATAATCTCTTGATATTTCATTAAAAAGCAATTGAATTGAATTTTTAATTAGTATTGGAACCATACTAAAGATTATTAAACCAAGATTCTTATTATCGCTTACAATGAAAGAAAATAGATTAAGAATTTTGTATATTATAGGATTATCGATATCAACTGTTTTAATGTTAATTTTAATGATTTTTGGTGTTTTTATCCTTAATTTGACAGCAATTATATTCTTCTATGCTATTAAATTTCTATCAGGATTCGGATTAGTTCTTAGTATTGCGAATGGATTTCTAATTCTTTTAGACAAAGCTAGTGAAAAAATGGATAAAAAAACAGCAAATATTATCATCATAATTCAGATAGGTGTTCCATTTGTTTTTATTGGATACGCCATTTATTTGGTTTTTTCAAGTTATTTACGAAATACATTATTCTCTCCAAGCGGTTTTTGGTTAGTAATTGATGTTTTGATGTATGTGTATGGAATCCTTTCTCTACTTCTAACGCTTTACATTTTACCACTGATGAAGGATGAATTTTATAAGGGTATAGAGTTAAGTAAATTCTTAGGTTTGAAAAAGGGTGCAAAAGGAGCAGCAAGAAAAATTAAGAAAAAGTATTTTACTCTTAAAGGTAATTATGCGAAAGTTCAAAAACAAGATCAACTAACTGTTAAGGATTTACTTGACACATGGAGAATTAAATTCGCTATAAATTTCTTATTGATAATCGCTATTGGTTCTTTAATTTTTACCCCATTAGCTTTTTTGTGTGCATTTTACTGGTCAAGGTTATATATCTCTTTTAGATCTGAACGCAAAGAATATGAAAGATATGCACTTATGATTGCAATTGGGATAATAGGAATCATCGCATTAATAGCACCATTTTTAAATTTACCATTCTATACTTCGATTACCCAATTTATTTGGACGATAAATCTTTTTTATCTATTAGGGATTTCTATATCATCGTATATATTAATTAAAAGATTACTTAGTTTACAAGGTTTTACCATCCAAGAATTAAAAATGAGAAAGAAAGACAAACTTATTGACAAATTAGAAAGAGAAAAAGAAGAACTTAAAAAACAACTTGAGAGTTAAGATTAGAACTAAAAGTTTTATAGATTATTTCAAATTATTGGACGCATCAATTTAAAATAATGCTTTAAGTTTATCTTTCATTATTGTTAGTTTCTCATTTTATCTTTTTATCTGTTATATATCGAAACAATAATTTTATAGGTAAACTAAAATACTATTAAGAGTAAAAGAGATAAAATAGAAAATATTAGAAAATCAAAAAAATGAAATCATTTAAAGATTCCACAGACGAAATAAATGGAAGTATGATTATCTTGAAAAAATTATGTGAATTGTGTGGAAAACCTTTAAAACTGTATCAGCGTAATTACGATAGACCTCACAAATTTGTCTTCATAAATATCACTCAAGAACCAGCAAAACACTATTTTTGTTCTAAAAAATGTAAAAACGAATGGATATTCAATAACCCTCATTAAAACATACTTAAAACGATTTCAATAACCCTCATTAAAACATACTTAAAAAGATTTAAATGGATGCACATGAACGCATAATTAAAGCACTATAGCATGATGAACCAAATAATTGATCTAAAAACGCCCAGAGTCTAAAATCATTAACTCTATCTTTAAGAAGATTTGGGGGTTTTTGTTTTTCATGTGAGAATGTTTTAAAGAGGAATTTGCAGTCCGTTATAATATTATAAATTCTTATTAAGCTGACTTGATAATTTATATCCTAAATTTTTTAAAATAATCTACTTTCTAAAAATTAATTTTATATCATAATTTTTATAGACTATAAACTTATTAACTAATTTATCTCAAAAATTATATTATTGAATAACAATGACCGAAAGCGAATTTAATCCGTTCATTTTAGGTATATGTTGTAATTGGTGTACATACGCTGGTGCTGACCAAGCTGGAACATCTCGCATGCAACGACCCGCAAATTTAAGGATTATGCGCGTAATGTGTGGAGGGAGAGTAGAACCACATTTTATCTTGGACGCACTTAGAAATGGAGCAGATGGCGTATTAGTGTCTCATTGTCATCCAGGCGACTGTCATTACGTTGAGGGAAACTTAAAAACAATGAGAAAAATTCCAATGCTTCATCTTTATCTAAAACAGTTCGGGATTAACCCTAAACGAGTTAAGTACACTTTCGTTTCGGCTTCTGAAGGTGCAGAGCTGACCGAAATTGTTGAAGAATTTGTCCATGAATTAAAAGAATTAGGACCTAATCCTATAAAAAAGGAGGCATAAAACTATGCAAATTTACGAATTAAAAATAAATAGGAACACTTGCACTGGTTGCAATGCGTGTGTTGTGTCCTGTCCAATTAACTTTAACCAGTTGAGGAAACAGAGTTATTTGAACAAGGAAAATGCAGTTATCTTAGTTAAAAACGGAATTGCGGTACCTATTTACAATGAAGAAAGAAATATTAATTGCGATGGCTGTGGAGTATGTGTAAAAATGTGTCCTCAAGTTGCAATCAGAATTGAAGTTATGGAGGGAGTTTAAAAATGTCGTTTCCAAAAATATCTAGAACGTTAACTCAAGAAGAGGAACATATAAAAGTTCAATTTTTAACAGAAAGTTTAGAACTTATTTTAAATAGAGCCAAATGCGTAGGGTGTGGAACTTGCGCCCGAGTATGTCCTAAAGAAGCTATTTCCAGAGGGCCTGTTGGAGCTTCACGTCGATTTCCAACAACCGAAGATATAATATCAGAAATATATGACCCTCGTAAATGTGTTTTCTGTGGCACTTGCGTAGTTATGTGCCCATTTGGCGCATTGACGCTAAAAAAAGACGGAGAAATAATTAATTTAGCAGATATCACTATTGTTGCTCAAAAGGTAGTTCCTAAAATCGAATTTGAAGCGAAAAAGCTAAAAAATGATAGAGTAGTAAAACAATACGCTAAAGCAACTGTGAGTGTTATTGACGAAGAATGTGCTAAGGGGTGTGGATCGTGCGCTGAAGTGTGTCCCTCAGGAACGATTGAAATAGCTAAAAGACCTGAGCACGGTTGGGAGATGTCTAAAAATGTAGAAGTTGTCGACCCAGATGCTTGCGTGGCTTGCGGAGCGTGCGATAATGCCTGTCCAACGGGAGCGTTGCAGCTTGAAATTACCGAAGTTAAAACTTCTGGTGAATTTAGTAAATTATTTTGGCCACCATTGTTAGAAAGATTGAAAACGTTAAGATGGAGTAAAAAGGAGGGCTCTTAAAAATGAGTTTAGAAAATTTAATTTTATTAACCGGTAGAACGATTAACCAAGGAGTAGCTCTTGAAGGTGGAAAAGTAACAAAGGAAAATGTCCGAGCTGCGGGTATCTGTGCCTTCGATAGAGACGATTTTAAAAAACTAGATTGCCTTGTTGGAACTCCCGTTAAAATTACAACTGATTTTGGAGATGTTATAGTCTATTCTACAATTTCAGAAGAGGGGCCTCATCCCGGGATATTATTCGTTCCGATGGGTCCATGGGCTAATCAACTTGTGAATCCTGATTCACAAGGGTGTGGCACTCCAACATATAAAGGGATGAAAGCAAAGGTTGAAGTTATTAAAAGCGGAAAGGTATTAGATGCTTTGGAATTAATAGGAAAATTGAAGGAAGCTTAATGGAGTGAAAAGAATGGTAGAAAGAAAACTTAAGACGATATGTGATGTTCCTTGTCCATTTTGTGGAACATTTTGTGATGACCTTGAAATAGATATGGATGTTAAAGAAAATAAAGTTGTTGAAGTGAGAAACGCTTGTCAAATCGGCAGTAAAAAATTTTTATCATCAAATAGCGAACA
>DAOUUT010000303.1 GCA_030668025.1 Promethearchaeota archaeon | reverse complement strand
CGAAGCATTTAATTGGTTCCTTGGAAAAAATTCTCTGAATCAAGAAGTTTATAACAATTTAACGGGTGGTTGCCACGATGGTATTGGAGAGTATTCTCTAAACATGAATCAAGGGGCTGAATCATCAATTTCTTATTTGCTTGCTAGACTTTCACTTCAAATATCAAAAGGTTCTATTGTTTTTTAGTATTTATGAACAATAACCGTTTCACGATCAATTAAATATGTGAGTATACCAAATAATTATATTGTTAAAACTTTAAATCCTCGGGTGATTCTTCCTACTTTTATTAAATTAATGCCTAAAAATTCAAAGAACTATCTCCACATAGGATCAAATCAAGAATAATGGAATAAAAAAAACCTAAGATTTTTTTTCTTTATTATTGGTTGAAGTTTAATTTTAAATTAAGAAAAAAACATATGAATTATTAAAGAAAAACGGAATAATGAAGGGTGAATTAATTTGAGCGAGGTTGTTATAATTTTTACGTTAGGCGGTATTATTTTTGTTATATGTTTGATTTTTTTCTATTGGTTTGTAAAGAAACTTACGAAGTCTTTAAAAAAGAAATATATCCCTCAAGTAGCTACTAG
Source organism: Promethearchaeota archaeon (assembly GCA_030668025.1). Next base: position 2,319 of record DAOUUT010000303.1, on the reverse strand, counting down.
TTTCAAATGTTTGGATGGACATATTGTAAGATCGAAAGGAGAATTAATCATCGATAACCATCTCCATCGTCTTGGCATTGATCATGAATACGAAAATACAATAACGATACGTGGTATGCCACTTAAATACGATTGGTATCTTCCAAAATACAAAACTTATATTGAATATTGGGGTTATTATGGGAAAAATTACATGAAAAGAAAAGATGAAAAGCTTAACTTGTATCGAAAAGGGAAGTTAAAGTTAATCTCAATCGAAGATATTATGTTAAAAGATATTTATACCAATTTAGAAAAGGAATTGAATATATTTATTAAAAAGGATAAAATTGTTCGTGATAAAAAACATTGTCCTAATTGTGGCATAGAATTGGATATTAGATTCTAATCTTACCGTAGAAACTCCAATTTGTCTGGGGGGCTACCCAAATCCAAACTTACATCGGTTATTTCACGAAAAATAAGTTGTTAATAAGTAGTTATTAAGTCTCAACAGAAAAATTGTTGAATAAATTCACCGATTTGTTCTATGCCTTGCCGGCTTTCTGGAGTAAAATTCGCAAAAATCGCAAAGATATGAATCATATCCTTCCAAATTTTCAGTCTAACATCAACTCCAGAATCTTTAGCTCGTTTTGCAAAACGAACTGAGTCGTCAAGTAATACTTCTGAAGTTCCAACTTGAATGAGTAAAGGAGGTAATCCTTGGAGGTCTGCATAGAGAGGAGATGCTAAAGGATTAAAGGGGTCCGTTGTCCCTAAGTAATTTCTTGCCGAAATTTCAAACATTTCTAAGCTTATAAATGGGTCTATTTCTCCATTGGTTTTTAAAGATTCTCCGGTGCCTGCTAAATCAGTCCATGGGGAGAGGCATACTATAGCAATAGGCAAGGAAAATCCTTCATTACGTAGCTTTATCACGGTTGCTAACGTTAAACCTCCTCCAGCTGAATCTCCAGCTATTATTATATTATTTGGATCAATATTCTCGGTAGAAACAAGCCATTTATAAGCTGCAACTGAATCTTCTAAAGCATTAGGAAATGGAAATTCAGGTGCGAGTCGATACTCCAGTATTAAGATTCGGGCTTTCGAAACCCTAGAAATCCGTGCGACGATATCCCTATAAGATGCTATAGAGCCCGCCACGTACCCACCTCCGTGTAGATACAAAACAACTTTTTGACTTTCACTATTAGGTGTTGTAATCCATTCGGCTGGTACGCTGCCTGCAATTACTGGTTTGCATTTCACATCTTTGGGTAACTTTCCCATTTTTCCTAATTGATCCATGCCCTCTCGTACTTTTGCTATTGTTATTTCTCCAGCCGATTCTTGAAATCCCTTCAACATCGAAATTACATTTTCCATTTCTTTACTAACCATAGATCTCTAACTCTCTCACAATAAATTTTACATACTTGTCCATAATATATTATACACATCTTTTTTAATATAATTACTCACATTGTTTAAAGAAGAAAAAAAAATTTTTAGTTTTTTATTAATTAAATTAAAATTATAAAAAAATTATTTGATTTCAGTACCACATTTATCACAAAATTTCCCGGTTACTTCTGCACCACATTCAGAGCAAAAATTTTTTTTTTGTACAGTAGGTTGTGGTGCTGCAGGTTGTTGAACTATTACTACTTGTTGCTGTTGTTGTTGTTGTATTGGAGTTACTTCTTTATACATCAGAGCATAATAAATAATTGCAGGAATTATTCCCAAACATAATAAAATAACAAAAATACACCATGAGCCTTGAAATTCTTTTGCCATTTAATAATTCACTTTTATGTAAAATTATTGATAGGATTTTTCAATTTTGTTTATTTTTTATCGATATTAAAAGTTATTATTTTTCTTCTTTGATGGTAAATGTTTTTTCATAAATCTCTTTTCTGTAGGGTATTATGAAACCCAAACTCTCAGTTTTTCAATATCTAAACTAAACCTAGAGCATATGTGCGCCAAAGATGTTGTAGAAGATCCTAATACTCATGAATTTAAACTAACAAATCATTTATCATTAGGAGCAGCCTTTATCTCCCGAAACGAACATCTAGTAGCGCCGGTTATTAAGGTCTGTAAGGAATATAACATTGAAAATATGATCCTAATTCTGGATAACTTTTTTGCTACACCTCCAATCGGGGAAGCAGGACATTTTGCCACTCAAGCAGATTTAAACGTTATTCACTGGATAAGATCTCCTTATTACTTACTGACAGCAGATGATACACTCGATAAGGTTGACACGGATAAACTCCATTCTACTGCCCAAGCTATATCAGATTTAATCGTTTCATTGAT
>DAOUUT010000134.1 GCA_030668025.1 Promethearchaeota archaeon | reverse complement strand
TCTCCTTGATTTCTCGAAGAACAATGCTTGGATTAGCCTTTTCCAAACCACTTTTAGTGCCATGCCCAGAAAGTAGCGCAATGCTAATGATTCCCGCATTATTTGCACATTCTATATCTGTAGGAAGGTCTCCGATTAGAAACACTTTTGTTTTATCTATAGGGACTTTTAAATTTTGTTTAATTTGTTTTAATGCCACGAACACAGGATAACCATGAGGTTTTCTTAACGGAGTATCATCGCGGGACACAAAAACGGAAAAAAAGGAGTCTAAATTTAATTTCTTCCTAAAAAAATCTAACCTTTCTCCACTTGTGTTTGAAACTATCCCAAATACTACTCCACACTTCTTTAATTCGTTTAAAATTCCTTCTAAATTAGGTTTGAATGTTTCGTATTTTTCGTATTTAGGATACATCCTCCTAAATTTGATAAAGAAGAACATTCTCCTCCATCTACTTGGTATAAATCTTTTATATACCCGATATACCTTAATCAATGCCTTAATTTTATTTTGTGAATCTGCTTCCTCAAAAAGCCTTGCAATATCTATAAGCCTTAAAGACTCAATATTTTGCCACTTATAGAAGTTTTTCCTCAAATGAATCAAAGCGGAGTATTCTAAAGCTTTTTGAGTGATTACAACGCCATCAAAATCAAGTAATAAAATTGGAGGATGAGACATATGTATTACTAAAAATATAATTTAATTCTTAAATCTAATTATAATCAAAAAAAAAATAAAAATTTTTTATCTAATTTGATATTAAAAGAATTTATAAATCCAATTCGTCTGGCTCTATTGAGACGTGGCTTAATAAGTAGTCTATCTGTCTCTGTTTCTTGTTGATGTTTAATACCGTGGGTAAATTGATGACATCACCGTGTCCAGGCATCAATGTAATAGATCCTGCACGTAATATGAAAAATTCAAACACATCAGTGATTTCTTTCTTAATTCTTAGATTTGTTGTAGGTAGTCTTTCAGCAGAGCTGAATATACCTGCTTTATGGTAAATCTCGTTTCTCTCAATCTTCCAGTAATCAAACCTTGCACCAAGAACGACAAGTCCTAAAATAATTGCCATTACTATAGTAACTACCAAGTAGAACCCCGCTGTTAACCCGAGATTAAAGGATAGTGTTGGAAGACCGCCAATTAGACTAGGTGCTAGAAAAATCACCAGTAAAACCACGACAACGATAACAAGAACTAAAACAAAAAATTTCGTGCTACTAAAATCGAAAGCAACAATAAACATGTTTATAGCAAATACAGCGAACCAGAGATTTCCGCACCAGGCGATTGGTGATGGATCAAGCATCTGGAACAACCACATAATCAATGAAACAAGCGTCATAGGCCAGAAAAATATGACTTTAGGGTAAGAACGTAGACATAATTCGGTTATTGACTTAGTTTTTTTTTCAGACATTTTAATCACAAATTTTACTTTATTCTTTTTTTTATTTATTTTATATTAGGTGATTAACTTCAATATAGAATTTTAATTTAAAAAATGTTCTCATATATCAAATAATATACTTGCTTAATATTCGTAAATCCTTAACAGAATTAAGCACTAGGATAAAAGAATTTAAATTTTAAAAAAACCTTCCTATTGATTGGACCATTTTATAAGAAGATTCAATTTGTTGATTCCCATTATCACTTATGTTCATATGGCCTGGAAGCAAATATTTTACATCTAAATTGTTTACAAACTTAATTGATTCAATTAAAGAGCTTAAAGAACCTCCAGGGAAATCGTACCTTCCAAAACTGCCCCCCGCAAATACTAAATCTCCGGGAATTAGAATTTTTTTGCTACTCTCATAGTAACAGATTGATCCGAGAGAATGTCCTGGAGTGTAATAAATTTGAAAATTAAATTCTGAACCTATACTAATCGTCTCTTCTACTTTCAAATCGTTAACTTTTAAAGGTATGATTTTTAATCCAAACATCCCTGGGTTTATCCCGAGATCTCCTGGAAAGATTTTTGATTCATCCCCCTCCCTCAATATCTTCGCCGTTTCGTCATAAGCATATAACTCAGGAGGATTTTCTTTTAATAACTTAATCAATGGGTATATTCCAAGCACATGATCTACATGTTCGTGAGTAAGATAGACTCTGGTAATTTGTTCATAATTCAAACCCAGTTTACCCATCCCTTCAATTAGCCCTTTCAAAGAAAGGCCATTTCCTGCGTCAAAAAGTGCTAATTCATCGTTTTTTTTATCGACAATTATAAACTGATTACAATCCAACATAGGATTTTCGACAAAATGATACACATTTTCGATTACTAGTTTACCCATTTTTACAGAACTACTTACGCCAGAAAAAACCATACATTTAGTCAACAAATTTATATTTACAAAAAAAAAAATGACTTTCCTTTAATGTTTTTCTCTTTAGCCTTTTATAAAAAATAATTAAAATTAAGAAAATCAATTAGATAATATGGAAAAACAATCCGATATACTCCAAGATGAAAAACCCGATATCGAAAAATTAAAAGCTAAAATAGGTTTTGGAATTAAATTTTGGCTAGAATTTCATAATGGTGAACGCAAAAATATTCTAGGATCTGGTTGGGCTAATCTTCTTGAAAATCTCGATAAACCTGATGTTGAGATCCCCATCTCTTTAACTAAGGCTGCAAAAGAATGCGGCTACTCTTACAAATATGCGTGGAATATTTTAAATAAAATAAAAGCTAGAACCGGAATATCTCCAGTAGAAACAAAAAAGGGCGGTCTTGGTGGTGGTGGATGGGTGAAATTAAGCGATTGGGGCTTGTATTTATTGAAAACATACAAAAATCTTTTAATTGAATTAGAAGGGATCGAAAAGAAACTAGAAAAATCTTTAAAAATCGATTAATAAATATATTTTAATTTAACATTTAATTCTTAGTTTTAAGATTAAGCACTAATCTTTGTAAACAACGATAATCAATTAATTGGTTTAATTACTAAACAATCCGTTATCGAAAGATTATTTAAATATCTAAAAGAATAGAAGATCATCTATTAAGATATTCTAATTAATACTTCCTCTTTTGGAAAAATTATTTAATTAAAGAAAATCATTTTATTATATTATTATACCAATATTTAAATTAGGAAATTTATATAAAGCACATAAAAAAAAATTATAGTAATCAAATAAATTATGGCGATACCCCTTCCAGGAACCCCAATTATAGTCGATATAGGCTCAGCTTATACAAAAATAGGATTTGCTGGAGAACCAAGCCCTAGGTATGTTTTTCCCACAATCACGGGCACTGAAAAATACAAAGCTGTTATGGTCGATGTAAGCGGTCGAAATATATACATAGGTAATGACGTTGTTAAAATGCGAGGTGTCCTTAAAATAAAGCGTCCTATCGAAAGGGGGGCGATCATGGATTGGAATGATTATTACGAGATTTTAAATTACATTTTCTATTCACTTTTGCGTGTTAAAAATCTTTCTAATTACCCCGTATTATATACCGAACCACCCTTTCTCCAGCGAGAAACTAAAGAATATATTGCGCGTGTTTTATACGAAACCCATAAAGTAAAAAGCTTAATAATGGTTCCAACACCCGTTTTGGCATTATTTAGCGTAGGTTTAACAACGGGGTTGGTAATTGAGAGCGGTGATGGGGTTACATGGATCACACCGATTATAAGTGGTCAGATTGTTGATCAGTCAGTTCAAAAATTAACTCTAGCTGGAACTGATGTGAACCAGCATTTAAAAAATTTATTAATGAGGGAGGGTATTAATATTGAGTCCAGTGCTGTTGACCAGATAATTAAAGAAATTAAAGAGAAAAACTGCTATTTCGTTTTGAATCCCAAAGATCCTCCTAAATCAAACGAGAGTTATAGTTTTGCTATGCCAGACGGTGCTAGTATTGAAATTCCTACTTATATTTTCCATGAAGCTCCCGAGGTATTATTTCAACCAAGTTTATTAGGTTATAACATATTAAATATTCCACAAGCAGTAATTAACAGTCTACAAGGAATTGATAAATATTATTGGAGCGACCTTCTCTCCCATATTGTGATTGCAGGAGGCAATCTCTCATATTCGGGATTTGAAGAAAGGTTGAAATTGGAATTAAGCCAATTAATCCCCCAGTTGGGAAAAATTCCGAAACCTAAAATTGTTCAACCTTCTAAAACTCAAAAAATGGAATCAAAGGGAAAAAAACAAAAGCAAAAAGATAATTGTCCAAATTGTGGTGTATTAGTAGATCTATCTGATGGTAAGGAATTCTGTCCATCTTGTAAAGGGAGAATAGTTTTGCCAGAGCTTTCTATTGGTAACCCTCCCATTGAGAAGAAAACACAGATTGTGGATGGAAAAACAACTTGTAATAAGTGTAAAAAAACAATTGTAGATAATGATTCTGTATTTTGTCCTTATTGTGGGGAAAATTTTCAATCAACCGAGATACCAAAGATACCAAAGATACCAGAGATACTTAGTGATATTATTAAACAAGTGGCTCCTGCTAGAGAATTTTCGGGGTTTTACACCGCCACTGATGAAATAACAAGATTTTTCATTCCTGAAAACCTTCAATTTGCCATATTCAATGGCGCTAGTGTATTAGGGAGCTTACCATCATTCCAGAATTTGTTTGTTTCTCTCGAGGAATTTCAGAATAATAGCTCCGCACTATACAAGGATATTAGTGAAATCTTCTAAAATTAAATCTAACTCTCTGATCAGTCAAACACCACGTCGAAATAGTTACGAATTATTTGATAATTATTATCCTCTTTTGAACTACCGCTAAAGTTATGACAAAATATGGGAATACCCTTATCATTAAGAATAATAATCTCTTGAATAATATTGAAAAGCATGTGTTACTACTGGGTTAATAGTCATTTATGTGCGATCTAACATCACTAACTATCTTTTAAAGTTAAAATTAATCTGCCGAATAATTTTTATCGTTTTTAAAATGAATTTACGAGATAATCTTACTAAAAACTCAAAATATCGTTAATTTTTAATTTCACGTTAAATTTAAAAAATTAAAATTTAGTTAAAACCAGATTGATTGGGGTTTTTTTTTAATTGAAATACAAACTTCGTAGTTTAACGTTTTTAACGCTAATAATAACCTTGCTGTTGGGTATTGCTCCCATAGCATCAGCAAAAACCAGACAGGGTCATATAATTGATTTTCTTTACGAAAACCATAATGACGACGAAAGTTTTGGCATATCAACACAAGATACTGCTAACGCTTTAGAAATTATAGATTTTTATAACGCTTATCTTATTGAAAGTTTTTTACAAGCAGTTAAAAAAGTAGATATTCCAACTATAGAAGTTTACTTGAAAGATAATATTACTTCTATGTTTAACGACGAAGAAATTGATATTTATGACTTATTTTCCCTTTTAAGTACGCTAGATTTCCTTGGAACTACATTAGATTTAGATTTACACGATACGATTTATGAATATATAAATGAGACGGTTCAAAGTACAGGTGGATTTAGCCCTACTATCACATCTACTAATGCAAATCTGATCTCGACTTTCTATATATATAACATATTTAATTTAATCAACGAAACAGTTGAGGATCAAACACTTCATAAAAATTGGGTATTATCGTGCTACAATACAGATGGTGGTTATGGAGGAAACCCCACTTTACCATCTACCTTGCTTACTACTTATTACTCCATTTATTTAGTTAACGAATTAGGAAATATTAGTGATTTAACAAATCAAAATAATACATTGAATTATCTGAAATCGTTTTACGTAGATGATCCTGATAATCTCGAAAATTTCGGTGGATATTTACCCAATACATTTGACAAAAATTCCTTATTAAGTAGCACTTATTTTTGCGTCGAAGGAATTAGGATAATAAATAGTACCGAATTGAATAAAAAAGCAACTGTAAATTGGGTTTTAAACCATCAAAACTTTCTAGATGGCGGTTTTAGTGATCATGATGAAGAAAATGATCAGAGACTCTCTTCCATTAGAGCCTCTTACTATGCTTTTGAAATTCTTAAAGGTTTTGATTCCTTAGATCTTTTATACGAAGATATTTTCATGGTTGAGTTTAACTTTTTAACGCTAATTATAGTTCTGTCAATTATAGGGATTTCAATTGCAGCTATTTATATGATTTGGCGTAAAAGAAGAATTTAAACCTTTTTTAAAATTTTTAATAAGTAAATAATAATATCTATTTATTTCTTTGAAAACCTACTTTAACATATATTTTATTTAAACAAAGTTTATCATCAAGATTATTATGGGAAAAATAATAAATGAAAAGATATTAAATGGAAAAGAATTGGCGTTAAAATTAAATTTAGAATTAAAAGATAAGATAACTTCTTTTATTAAGACGAGTGGGATCGAGCCTAAATTAGCCGCTGTTTTAGTTGGAGACGACCCCGCTTCAAAATTGTATATAAACATTAAAAGGAAGACTTGCTCTCAAATAGGAATAGGGTCTATCTTGGTCGATTTAGACAAAAATACAACAAAAAGTAAATTGTTGGATGAAATTGAGAAACTAAATAAAGACAAATCCGTTCATGGAATCCTTCTGCAAATACCATTGCCAAGAGAATTACGACCCTACACTTCTGAATTTATTGAGCAAATCGATCCGATAAAAGATGTAGACGGGTTGCATCCCATAAATCGGGGCAAATTGTTCGATTACATCGAAGATTTTGTTCCTTGTACTCCTAAAGGCATTGTTACGCTTCTGGAACATTACAACATTGAAATACAGGGTAAAAACGTGGTTATTATTAATCGTTCTAACTTAGTAGGCAAACCTTTAATCTTCATGTTTTTAAAAAGAAACGCTACAGTTACAGTCTGTCACTCGTACACAGAAAACTTAGATCGTTATACCAAAAAAGCTGATATTTTAATCGTTGCCGTAGGAAAATCAAAATTTATTACTAAAGAAAAGGTAAAAGAAGGCGTTGTAATTATCGATGTAGGGATTTCGAGAGAAAATGGAAAGTTATCTGGAGATGTAGATTTTGAAGGAGTCTTTGACAAGTGTTCATGGATTACTCCAAATCCAGGAGGAGTAGGTCCTATGACTGTTAGTTTTTTGCTTCAAAACACGTTTAACGCCTATAAAAAACAGTTATAAATGTTACAATAGATCATTCTTATATCATTAAGAAACGGAATTAAAAATAGTCTATTTAACAGTTATAAATATAAGTTAAATTATTAATATATCTACGACCTATAAGCTTAGAATTAAATTTTGTCCCAATCTTAAAAATTAAGAAATTTTTCAAAATATGGCTATTTTAGAACTTGGTATAAATTTAGGGATACGTAATATTCTAAACAAAAGATATTACGCTTCAGATACCGGAGTGGGGTTAGATCCCGAATTAAGAGCGGGATTTCTATCTGCTCTTGAAAGTTTCACTACAGAAGTCTTTGGAGATGACATTAATGTTATTTCTTTAGCCTCGTTTAAACTAGTCTGTTATTGTGAATTAATTTCATTACCTAATGATGAATCAAATAAACAACCATTGATTTCTTTTGCTATTACCGAAAAAAAAACGGACTCAGAGATTGTTAAAAGACATCTAGAAGAAATTAGTTCGCATTTTCTTAATAGATATTCTCTTAATGATGTTTTTTCAAAAAAAATAAAATTCTTTAAGAAATTTGAAGGAAGAGTCGACGAAATCATAGGAGATTTAAAATTAAAAACGGAAGATAGATTCCGATCAATTTTTTAAACCATTTTAAGAAGGTATTATTTCTATGAGCTCAAATATAGGAGCCGAAGCTCAAGCAGCATACAATAAATATTTGGAAGCTTCTTCTATAGACGAGAAAATAAAATGTCTTGAAGAATTTCTCTCTCTAGTTCCTAAACACAAAGCTACCGAAAAAATTGTGGCTTTGAATAAATCTCGCCTTGCAAAACTTAGGAGAGAGCAAGATTCGGAAAATGCACGAGTCAAATCCATCAGTAAAATGGTTAGTCCTTTCTCGATTAAAAAGGAAGGTCTTCAAGTAATATTAATAAGCGATTACCACACTCCCGGTGTAGGAAAAACTTCTCTATTAAATTTATTGACGGGGGCTGCTAAAGAAAAAATTGGCAGATTCACATCTATCCCGGAGATAGGTATATATGAATACGATAAAATTCGCTATCAAATTGTTGATATGCCTTCGATTATGGAAGGAGCTTCAATTGGAATAGGAAATGGTAAAGAGATCATATCGCAATTAAGAGCGGCTGATTTATTGTGCTTTTGCGTCGATTTATCTCGAAATTATAAGGAGCAAATGAATTTACTTTTAAGCGAGTTGAACAAATCACATATGCGAATTAATGTTCCTCCTCCTCCAATTACGATTGAAAAAACGGGATCCAATAAGATACAAGTATTCTATCTAACAAGTGAATCTAAAGAGAACATTAACATTGAAGAATTGACTGAAAGAATTATAGAGATAACCCACGCAGGAGGCGTACGAAATGCTATTGTAAGAGTTTTTGGGAAGATTATTCTTGACCACATTGTCGATAGTTTAAATTCTTCCGTAGTTTATAAAAAAGCAATTATTCTGGGAACAAAAGGAGACCTATCGCTAACAGAAAATACCTTTCATAACTTAGAAGAGTCGTATTCAGATAAATTTCCCTTAATAATTGGCACGTCCGTAAATAAGAAGGTAATTCCCAATAATTTTGGGGAAGTGATCTTAAACCATTTAAAAAAAATAAAGGTTTATACAATGAACAAGGGAGTCGTGGCAGAAAAACCTCTCATTTTGGATATTGATCCTATCCCAACGGTAAGAGATGTCTCCATAAAAATCCACCATAAATTTTTTGAGTCTTTCGATTATGCAATAGTCATTCGTAAAGATGATCAACAACAGAAGAAGAGAGTGGGATTAGATTACGAATTAAAAGAAAATGATATTATAGAATTACACATAAAATAAGTACTCAGTTTTCTTCATAAAAGTTTTTAATTTAAATAATCCTCCACATTAGTACTCATCTTCAATAAAGTTTGAATGATTTCAGAGAGTTCATGTTCAGACAAAGAATCTTTATCAATGAGCTTGCTTGCTAAATCACGATAAATTTCCCAACCCTCGTTTTCCTTTACTAGTTTTAATTTTGTGCTAAATGAGTACAAATTTAGATAAGGATTTTTAAAATCTCCTATGTGAATTGGGTTATTGCCTAAATTATCAATAGCTTCGTTTAGCGAAGTCTGGATCTTGTTCAAATAATATTTCAATTTGAACTTTGCATCCTTCAATTCATTTTTAAATTTGCTTACCTCACCTTGGTATTTTAAAAATGTGTTCTCATCTTGTAACTTTTCTGAAAGCTCTACAACCGTTTGAGCCATCGCTAGTTTACTTGGGATATTAACAGTGTTTTCTATCTTATAAATCAAGAGATCTCTTTCCTGGA
>DAOUUT010000116.1 GCA_030668025.1 Promethearchaeota archaeon | reverse complement strand
GTTATAGATCCACAAAATATATTTATAGACGAGATTAAACAAAAATTCGTTGACTTGATGAGTTCTTATTCTATGAAAAAGCAAGTTCATGGTCCTTTTATCGATGTAAATTTATGTTCCCACAATAATTTGATTTCTCAAGCTTCAGTAGAAGCCTATATTGAAACGTCTAAACTTTGTGAAGAAGTAAATGTTGATATGATGACAATACATCCCGGTTTAGCGAACTTTATGATAGAATCAATTAGAGAATATAACAAAATTCAGTTGGCCAAGGCGATCGAGACTTTATTAGATTTCACAAAAAACCTTAATTTAACGATTTGCTTAGAAAATATGCCCAAAAATACTAATATCATGTTAGATGAAAATAATATTTACGATATATTAAGGAAAATTAATAGAACTGATCTCTTTCTTACCTACGATACGAGTCATTTTTATACTAACAACGGAAATGTAGAGGATTTATGGGAAAAATCTCATAACATTATCAAGAACGTACATTTGGTTGATAATTTCACTAAAGAAACAGATACACACCCTCCTCTAGGCAGTGGAAAAGTCAAATTTAAAGAAATCTTAGAAATTATCAACAGTTACAACTATAAAGGAGCTCTAATTATAGAACTATCCTCTAATAAGAAATTACAAGAAAGCATCGATTATATTAACCGGTTTTTATAAGCGAATGCAAATATTCCACTAGACAAAACGGGTATTTTTATAACAGCGTTAATTTTTTTATATTTCATTCTGCGTAATTTTTAAGGGCTATATTCTATCGATAATCTACAATCTAATTTCGCAATAAAGTCTTGGAGAAAATTCTTAAATATTTATTAATAATTAAAATACTTAGTTTATTTTTTTAAAGACAAAATTGTTGTGTTTGATTATGACATTACTTGATTTTGGAGAAAAATTTTTATTTTTAGCACATCGTATAGACAAACACAATAAGGGATATGTAGATTTTTATATTGGTCCAAAAAAAATACGCAAAATCGTTGACAATGAGTCTATAACATCACCAAACAAACTATTAACCGATTGCAAAGCTCTACAAAAAGATTTGTTTAAACAAGGTTACGATAAAAAACGCGAGCGATACTTAGAAAAAACATTAACGGCGATGAGGACTTCAATCGAAATGTTAAACGGAGTTGAAATACCTTTTAAGGAACAATTTTTAAGGCTATATGATGTGGCCTTACAGCCAATTAAAGAATCTGAATTAGATAACATAAAAGAAGAGTTTAACGCAGCATATGGCGGTCCTGGAAGTTTAGAAAAACGAATGAACGATTTAAGAGTACGACGAACTGTTCCTGAGGGTAATGTATTTGCATTATTTAAGAAAGCTCTCAACATCACGAGAGAGCGAACTAAAGAGTTATTTGTCAACTTATTACCTCAAAAAGAACGAATTGTTTTAGAATTAGTTAAAAATAACGATGAAGTAAAATGGGCTTATTATAATTGGTACATGGGTAATTTTTGCTCCCGAATAGAGGTTAATCCGAATTACAACATGTATTGGACCGCGTTTTTGTTTGCTGCCGCACATGAGGGTTATCCTGGGCATCATACAGAATTTGCTATCAAAGAAAAAGTATTATATCGCGAATTAGATCAATTTGAGCACTCAATACTACTGCTACATAGCCCTAAATTAATAGTCTCAGAAGGGATCGCAGAATTAGCAGTAGAAGTGCTCTTTTCAAATCGGGAAGCAGTAGAAATTAGTTTACGAGAATTTTGCCCAGATTCATCAAACGAAGATTCTCTTGAAATAATAATGACACAAAACAAAGTAAAAGGGAAAATAACGCTTTTTTGGTTTAATTTTGCATATCATGCGCTTATTGATAAATATAACGACGAGCAATTAGTGCAATACGGAACAAATTTTGAAATTGTTAATAAAGAAAACATTAAAGTTCAACTTAAAAAACTCTCTGACCCAGTTTATTCAAAAAACGCTTTTATGTATAACCTTGGAAGTAATCTCATAAAACTCAAATACGGAGAGCCTCCTTCAATTAAAGTTTTTCAAAATTTGATTACAAATCCACTTTTACCTTCAGATTTAATATAGCACTTCATTGTAAATTGATGATGTAAAGGATTTAGGATTGTTTTGGCCTACATTGATAAAAATTTATGTTTAAAAATCCCTAATAGCTTGAGTTGTTTATTTTATGCTAATCACTTTTCACTTTTTTAGGAGTTTAAATAAATTTTATCAAATTAATAAATAAGCTTGAAAAAATTAAACATAAAACATCCATTTTGGCTCCAAATTAAAAAGAAGAAGAAGCCAAATACATTTCAATTAACAAATAGAGTGAGAAAAAATGCCTGGTCAGAACGGTATAGGCCCATAATTAGATGTTTATTATAAGAACATCACATATTTTCCTTTCTTTTTTATATTTATTATCGGTATTCCGACAATTATCCACCACGGGGATTGGGGAAAGTTTGACTTTAAAGGGAATTTAGAAACTATAAGAATTTATTAATATAAAGGGGCTTAACCAAAAATAAAATTATTTTTTAAATTATATACTAAATTTCTCTAAAATTATTTATGAAATAGTCTTATAAAATATATAATGAAAATCATATCTCTTCAAATTAGCGATGACTTGTTAGATAGGTTTGAGAAAGTTCGAAATCAGAGCGGATTTAGTTCAAAAAGCGAAGCATTAAGAGATTCAATGATAAAATTCATTGAAAACTATGAAAAATTTGAAAATTTAGAAGGATATCGAATTATGAATATAAATCTTGTCTATCCGTTTAAAGAACATATTGCGGATGAAATTTCTGAACTTTATCACAAATTCCACGCCATAATCAAGGCTGTCACCGATTGGAGAATTGCTGAAAAAAAAATTGAAATTGTTTTAGTAGTAGGAGAAGTTGGAATTATTAAGGATCTTTACCAAGCGATTGTTAAGATCAAAGATGTAATAAGCTCAATCCACGAAGTTATAATAGATTAATTAATTCACATTTAATCAAATCGAAGTGAAAAATCTACAAATTCGGTAGGTTTTTGCGTGAGCACGCTTGTACTTATTATATCGGGCTCGGAAATTAAATAATCAACTATGTTATCTTGCGTAATATTTCCCGAAACTTCAATGGTGACACTTTCACGTAAATCATGCTTTTTTAGTAAGTTAATCGCATCTTGTACGATATCTGGATTCATATTATCTAGCATTATTATATCTGCTCCGTTTTGTACAGCAATTAGAACATCCTCAACTTTTTCCACTTCAATTTCTATCTTTTTTGTGAAACTAACGTTGTTTTTCGCATTTTTGAGGAGTTCTACGACATTTCCGTTATAAAATTTTAAGTGTGTTGATTTTAAAAGCACCATATCGTCTAAGTTAAAACGATGAGTATCTCCTTTTCCAAAATCTACAGCTTTTTTTTCAAATAATCGTAAACCGGGAAGGGTTTTTCTAGTGCATGCTATTTTAACTTTTTTCCCGGATTTTTCAATTATCTTAACAAATTTACGCGTTGTTGAAGTAATTGCGCTCATATGACTCATAAGATTTAAACCAACTCTTTCGCCTAACAAGATATCCTTGGTTTTTCCACGTAATTCTACTATTACATCTCCATTTTGGATTTGATCGCCATCTTCTTTCTTGAGAGTAACATTAACTTCTAAAACATGAAATAATATCTCGATTTCTTCTATACCCGATAAATACCCGTCACTTTTAGCAATAATCTTGGCGGACGAAATTGAATCCGTAGGGATTGATTTTGAACTAATATCAATAAACATACAATCTTCGAGCAAAAACGCTCTTATTTTTTTTTCAATTAAAATGCGATTAAAACTCATTTTTACCAGATTCTTTAAGCAGTATTATTTTATAGATTAAACACTAATTAAAATATATGCATGGCATTGATAAAATATTTATTGAAACTAATGAAATTAGGCTTGAAGCCGAGATTTTTCAGTCTTCTCAGTCTGTTGTATTAATTTGTCACCCTCATCCTCAATTTTTCTGGGTTTGAAACCCTAAAAAGGGAAAATATGGGGGCAATATGTACAACAATGTTGTATCTGGCGTCTTTAATATGTGCGTTCAAAATAACATTTCATGTTTGCGGTTTAATTTCAGGGGAGTAGGAAGTTCAACAGGAAGTCATACTAGTGGAAAGGGCGAGTTAACCGATGTGGAGGCTTGTATTGATTTTTTAATAAACGAGAAAAATATTGAAAAAATAATAATCTGTGGTTATTCCTACGGTGCTGCTATCGGGTGTTCTGTTGTAAATTTCTCTGATAAAATAATTGGTTATTGTGCGATTTCTTTTCCTTGGGATTTTATGGGCTCAAAATATAAAAAGCTTTCTCAAACTAAAAAATTAAAATTGTTTATTCAAGGGAATAGAGATACTATAGCACTCTATGAAAATTTTGAAAACCATTATAGTTTTTATTTCGAACCAAAAAAGTATAAGATTATTAATGGAGCTGACCATTTTTACTCGGGATTTGAAGAAAATATCGCACAAGAAGTAAGCAAATTCTACAATTCGATTACAAAATAAGATATTACGAGATTTTAAATAAGAAAAGAGAATTATTAGAAAAACTGATGTCCCTTATATGGAAGATAATTTTTCTAAATCTGGTGTAGCGTTTTCAACCGCCCAATCGAGGAGTTGGTCGTAATAAGATTCAATTTCATTAGATTCTGGATTTTTTGATAGGACCGCTAAAATGAATTGCGTTTTTTTATCTGACATAATTATATTTCGACATATAATAAAATCTTCTGAATATTTAATTTTTATACTTGCGAGGATAGAAAGATTCATTTCCTCTGAGGCGTTTGATGCCGCATCACTTAATAATGAGCCCATTGCCGCAACAACCCGCTCATCAATATCTTCTGATTTTTGCGATGCTAAAACTAGCCCTGCATTTGTAGCAAAAAGAGAAGCCCTAAATTTACCATTATCATTTAATTCTTTGAGAACTTGGTCAAGTCTGCTTACCATAAGAAATATTCACTCTTTAAGTATTATTAAACAAGTATATAAAAATTCTCGCTTAACTTTGATATTATAAATATTATGATCAATTTAGTATTAAATTTTACCTTATGTCTTTTTTATAGGTTCAATTTTATTACAAATGTAGTTAAAATATTTTCTTCGTCGATATTTAACGTTATTACGCTTGGTCTCGCTATAGGTTTTTCAAAGCCTCTTTTTGGAATAGGTGCTTTTGGTTTTGTAGGACTTCCCGGATTAATTAATAAAGTATTGTACGGTGTACCGGTTATGAGTGGCTGATGTGTATGTCCAAAAATAAGGATGTGGATGTTATTTCGCTTAAAAAAGTCTTCTAAATTATCGGGTTTCTTGTGAATTACGCCAATGTTATAATTTTCAACTTGGAATTTAATAAATTTCTCTAATCCCGTTATTTCATCCAGATCGCTTTTTACGCATCTAATTGGAGCGATATTTTTCAAATCTTCTAAGAAAAAAGGTTCACATACATCTCCAGCATGTATGATTTTGTCAACATCTTCGAAGACTTCTTTTAATTGATTAATTAAAGTTTCAGCTAGATTAGGCTCATCATTCTTTGTTATGTGAGTATCTGAAATTATCCCTAATTTTACCATTTTTTTTTTCGCTATAATATAATTATTACAATAAAAAAAATAAGCAAACCGAATAAAAAATCCAGCATTATCCTAACAATTTTTTTTAACCAATCCTCTCCAATCTCATTATCTTTTTTGAAATATGAAATAAATTCTTTAATACCTAATGATAAACTTTCTTTGATTCGAGAGAATTGCCAAACAAACAAAAATATACTGATAATTAATAATGGAAGATAAACAGTGAAACTCATTAATGAAAAATCGTTACCATGTATAAAATTCCAAATTGAATGAGCTGTAATAATATTATTTACTGCATGAGCAAAAATTACTGGAAATATCCACCGTCGTCTTAAAACCAGCATCGCAAGAATAATTCCTACTAAAAAAGTCTGTAAAAACCATATGATAGGAAAAATTATTGGTAACCCGATGCTAGATAACGTAAAAATATAACTAAAATGTCCTAAACCAAAAACAAAGGAAGTAATAATTACGGCAGACATTTTTTTAAAGTAAACACTTCCTCTATTAGCTAAAAAACCTCTAAATAAGGTTTCTTCATATATAGCGACAGAAATTTGTATTATAATAACAGATATAAGAAACACGTAATAACTCTCCATAAAGTAAGAGTTGTAAGAATATTCACCTGTAGGGTTTAAAACTGTGGACAAATAAGATAATGTATCAGGTAAAAATAAATATGTAAAAAAATCTAACGGTATAAAAATTAAAAAAAGTAATAATATTCCATATAAAAGCTGAAATTTAAAATTCTTTTTTGTAATATTAAATAAAGACAAAAAGCTCTTTGAAGCGCTGATATCCTCTTCTAAGATTAATTTTTTTCTTTGAGGCACCATTAAAAAATTGGACAAATATAGAAATAAAGGAATCGCAACGATAATAATTGCCGCTCTCACTATAAAAAAAAGAGGTTCAAAAATTATAGAATTAAAATCAATAAAGAAAGGTAGTAGAAAAGAAGGAATTAACATAAAAATAAAGATTCCAAGAAGAATAATTAGAACTTCGAAGAAATAATGTATTCGTTGATTAAATATTATTTTTAAAGGGTTTTTATTTCTTCTCATAATTTATCTATTCTCTAACAACAAGTTCAATGAATAACAAATAATTAAATCGAAATATTTTAAATTTTTTTATTTGAAGCGTCCAAAAAAAAATTTAAGTCTTCTCTACTTGGAATCCCATTTCTTGCCCCTAATTCTTGTATACAATTTCCAGCTACAAAATTTCCGATTTTTGCATTATTTTTAAGGTGTTCGAATTTTAAATTTATATTTCGAACAAGCCCATAAATGAATCCCGCTGAAAATGCGTCACCAGCTCCAGTTGTATCAATTAAACTTTTTAATTTTAGTGGAGGTAGAAGTTCTGCTCTACTGCTGGTTAGTAATAATGCTCCTTTTTTGCCTAATGTAGTAATAATAACTTGTATACCTAAATTAAATAGGGTGCTCGATTTTTCTTGGATTAAATCTTCGTTTAAATCACAGTCTTCTATATCAAAAAGAGTTGCATATTCATTTTGAGAAAGAATTAATATATCAATTTTCTCCAGCAATTTTTTAATGTTCTTTAAACCTTGATCGATGATTAACATACCAGGATTTAAAATAACTGGTATTTTGTTATTTCTACCAATAATAGCGGCTTCAATAAACGGTTCTATATTTTTTAAGCTACTTAAGAAAATTATTTTTGTATTTATCAATTCTTTTTCTAAAAGATCTTCCTTTGAAAGATAATTTGCGGCACCACTATGAGCGTATATTCTTCGGTCTCCTTTTTCATTTAAAGCAATATAAGCAGAACCAGTTCTATAGAGCTCAGAATATTTAATAAACTTAGTAGCAACATTTACTTCTTTGAAATCGTTAATTATTTTGTTGCCAAAAGTATCTTGACTCCCTAACTTTCCAATGAACGCTGTTGATAATCCAATTTTTGCACAAGCATAAGCAGTATTAGCGGCTGCTCCACCAGATAATAAAGTTAAGTCTGATACGAATACTTCATCATCGTCAGTAGGATGTCTTACTACTTGAGCGACCATATCAACAAGAGCGGCACCTATACAAATTACATCAAAAATTTCAATCACATTATATATTTTTTAAATGAATTTAATAGTAATTAAAAGATCCAAATTCGGATTTTATTTCTAATTGGTTTTTGTTCTTATAAGACGATTTTTCACATTGCCCGGTGATTTTTGATTCGATGTTGTATTTTTTAGCAATATCCATAATTTCTTTAGCTATTGACTCATCACAACAAATTTCCATTCTATGACCCATGTTAAACACTTGATACATTTCTTTCCATAAAGTTTCTGAAGATTTTTTTATAATTTCAAATATTTCGGGAATTTTAAAAAGATTATTTTTAAGATAAGATATACCCTTACCAAAATTGAGAATTTTCGTCTGGCCTCCCCCTGTGTTATGTATAATTCCGTGAATATCCTCTCGATATTTTTTTAATATATCTAACAATACTGGAGCATAAGTTCTAGTCGGAGACAATAAAGCTTCTCCAATAGTCAAGCTCAATCCTTTGATCTTATCGGTAAGTTGATAATTTCCATAAAAGATAAATTGTTTATCCAGATTTTGATCATAACATTCAGGATATTTCTTATAATAAGCATGTGATAGAACTCCATGTCGGGCTAAGGTTAATCCGTTACTTCCTATTCCGCTATTATATTCGTCTTCATACGATGCTTTTCCATCACTAGCTAATCCAACTATCACGTCTCCGTTCTTGATGTTTTCAGCATTAATAATATCGTCTCGCTTCATACTGGCAAAAACTGATGCATCAATTAGTAGAGTTTTTACAATATCTCCTACATCAGCAGTTTCGCCTCCACACATTACGACATTTAGACCAAATTCAGACAGCTTTTCGCTATATGTAAAATATTCTTTAATTATTGTACTAATTACTTCGCCCGAGATTAACCGTTTATTTCGACCGATATTATTAGATATAAAAAAATTACCGGTAGCTCCAACGCACAACATATCATCAATATTCATAACAATAGCGTCTCTTACAATCCCCCTAAAAACAGATATTTTGTCAGTTTCTTTATAATACATATAAGCTAAGCTTGCTTTTGTTCCTGCTCCATCTGAATGAAAGATTGAACAATAATCATCCCTCATACCTACATCTTGTACTATTTTACAAAATGCTCCGGGGAATAATCCTTTATCAATCGATTGGATTGCTTTATGAACATCTTCCTTTTTTGAGGAAACCCCTAATTGAGAATATATATCTTTTTCGTCAGACATTTTTACAAACTATGTTTATTTTTCAGAAATTTTAATAAATTTTCTAAAAGCTCAAGCGATTTTCCTATATAGTTGTGCGGATTTAACAAATCGTCAATTTCGTCTTTTGTAAAACTTTCCGTTATATTTCCATTTTCTAATAAGATTTCTTTCATAAAACGATTTTCTTTTTTTGCTTTTATTGCGGCTTGTCTTAAGATTTCATGCCCTTCTTGTCTTCCGATACCTTTTTCAACTAAATTTAACATGATTTTTTCAGATAAACAAGCTCCCTTGGTAAGGTTTAAATTTTCTTCTATTCTTTCCTCATCAAATTCAACTTCTTGGATAATATTTGTTAATTGTATTATCATAAAATCTAACAGTATGAAATTTTCAGCAAAAATTATCCTTTCGTTAGCAGAATTCGTTAAATCTCTTTCATCTTCTAATATAATGTTATCTAAAGCGGGTATAATATTGGATTTTAATACTCTAGCTAAACTACAAATTCGTTCAGATTTATGGGGATTTCTCTTATGAGGCATTGTCGAGCTTCCTACTTGAGCCTTTTTGAAAGGTTCAAACATTTCAGCGATTTCATTTCTTTGTAGCACTCGAAATTGCCTTGCGATTTTAGCTAGTGATTGTCCTATCAAAGTCGTTAAAAAGAGGACTTCAGCATGACGATCTCTCTGAATTATTTGGTTCGCGATTAAGGCTGGATTTAATCCAAGCTCTTTCGTTATGAAATTCTGAATTTCAATACCTTTCTCTCCGAAACTCGCCATATTTCCTACGGCCCCCGACATTTTACCATATGATATACGATTTAGAGTTTCTTTTAACCTATCTAAGTGTCTATCTATTTCATATGCCCACACGCCGAATCTCATCCCATAAGTAGTTGGAATAGCGTGTTGTCCGTGAGTTCTTCCTATACAAACTAGCGATTTCTTATCCTGTATAACTTTTATTAGTTCTATTAATAGCTTTTTTAAAGAATTAGTGATATATATTATAGCTTCTTTTAACTGTAATCCTGTTGCTGTATCTTCAATATCGTAACTTGTCGCCCCCAAATGGATGTATTTTCCAGCATTTCCTTCACATTGTTCTGATAAAGCC
This sequence comes from Promethearchaeota archaeon, assembly GCA_030668025.1. The sequence continues at coordinate 561 of DAOUUT010000116.1, read as the reverse complement.
TTAACCATAGCCATTAAATCGTGATGAATTTCATTATCAATCTCTTTTACCCGATTTAATTTAACATAATTCAAATTGGCTTTCTTACATATCTCATCTGCGGATTCTTGAGGGATATTGCCCAATTTAGCATGTGCTTTTGCTAATACGGCTTCAACTTTTAACCAATTCTCTAATTTTTTTTCTTCTGTAAAAATTTCAGCTATTTTAGTGCGATAACGAGTTTCAACTGGATTAATAAATTTATGATCCATAGCTAACTTATTGATCTTTTATTTCTATAATAGAAATAATCTATGATCAATTATTATTCTATTTTTAAATTTCTATTAAAAAGCGAATATCTACAAAAATTTGATTTATAATAACTTTTTATTTAAAAAATTTTGAAAATGAGATTTTAGTTCTGATGACCTGTTCTTCTAGCGGCTATTTGTCCCACCTTTCTACCGGGAGGGGCATTTCTAGAGGTTGTTGTTGGTTTATGAGGGCTTTGTTTTGCGCCCCCTCCGTAGGGGTGACTTGCTGCGTTCATCGTGACTCCGCGAACAACCGGCCATT
>DAOUUT010000049.1 GCA_030668025.1 Promethearchaeota archaeon | reverse complement strand
TTTTAACAAGCGAGTAAGATTTCATGGGTTTATACATATCTTTAAAATCTTCCCGACCCCTTCCGAAGAGATAGCCTATTACCATAGAAGAGCCCACAAGCGCTCCACAAGAACCATCGCCTGTTAACCCTAAACCATCGGCTAAACCACTAGCAGCTCTAAAAACATCTTCGTTCCAGATACCTAACGATTCAAAAATCGCCGCAACTGCCGTTTGAGCGCATCCAGTACATTCTTGCTCGTACTTTTTTCCCAACTCAAATGCCTTATTTAAAATCTCATCTTTCTTATCCTTCATAATGTATCACTCATTTATTGATAATATCATTTAAATAATGATAAATATAAATCTTTAATGAATAATAATTGAATTGATTAAATAATCTTCTCTATTAATTTAAAGTAGTTTTTATTTGATTTCATGACAGTCTTTCCTTATAGGTTATTTCACTCGAAATTTGATAAGCTCCTAAAGAGGATACCATTATTAGGCAAAATCCTATCGTCAGTTTTTAGCATTTTTGAGTTATTAATGTTAGAAATTTTCAGAGTTCTCGATAATAAGTTTAACATTAGCACTATCAGTATAGTAAATACATACATCTTTAAGAAAAGATGGGGCGGAAAGGTTGTTCCATTGAACGTAAACTTTGATGTTGGCACTAAATTTCTTCCTTCTCAAGAAATCTTAGAGCTTTTAAGTAGGTCTAATGTTGTTGGAATAGGAAATTGTTATTGTAGAGAAACGCAGCGAAAGTATTCAGATGAGCCTAATTGCGACCATCCTATTAAAACTTGTATCCATATCGGGTTTGGAAGTTCTTTACACGAGATTCCCTATAAATCCGAAAATTTAGAAAAAGTTTCAAAGGAAGAAATCAAACAGCTTCTAGAAGAATGCGACCAGAGAGGACTTGTACACCAAATTATATATTTTCCTAATCCCGAATTTTATTACGTAGTATGTAATTGTTGTCCGTGTTGCTGCGTAGTTATGAATAAGTTCTTAAAAGGCGGCTCCCCTCAAATGATTAAAAGCGATTTTATAGCTTATAGCGACCAAAATAAATGCAATAATTGTGGATTATGTGAACAATGGTGTTACTTTAGCGCAAGAAAACTCCTTAACGAAAAATTAGCGTTTTCTCCCGATTTATGCTTTGGTTGTGGAGTTTGCGTTTCTAAATGTCCTGAAGAAGCCATTATTTTAAGGAAAAAATCACAATAAGAGATTTATCCAAAAACTAATAGTTAATAATGGGTAAAGTCTTTTTAAAAGTATGAAATCTGACTTTTCTTTTGAAATTAAAATTGTTTACGACGACATCTGTGCACAACCGGGTTTTTTAACGGGTTTTGGTTTTTCAGCCTTAATTTATAATAACCTCTCAAAAACCCACTTATTGTTTGATACAGGAAATAAAGGGGATATTTTAGTTCACAACATAAACAAGTTTAACGTTAAAGTATCAGAGATAAAAAAAGTTATTATTTCTCATAATCACCACGACCACACAGGAGGATTAAAAGAATTATATCAATTAAATCACGATATTGAAATTTATGTGCCACTCCACGATATAAAATCTTTTATAAGGGCTTACCCCGGAGCTCATGTTCAAGGTGTATCTGAGATGATTGAGGTTGACAAGAATGTTTTTTCATCGGGTCAATTTGGAGGTAGATTCTTAACGGAGCAATCTTTGTTTTTAAAAACAGAAAAAAACGATTTAATAATAATCTCAGGTTGCGCACATCCGGGCTTAGAAACTTTTATTTTAAAGGGTCAAACGATATCGAATAACATCAAAGCCGTTATAGGGGGATTCCATGGATTTCGCGAGTTATCTTATCTAGAAGGAGTTGGATTCGTAGGAGCTTGCCACTGTACGCAAAGAATTAGGGAAATAAAGCAAAGATTTCCTGAACAATTTATAGATGTATGTGTTGGTAATAGTTATTCATTTTAATTCTTTTCGAATCTCTCCATTAGGAAGTAAATTATCGGGGTGAAATTCTCCACATTCTTCTTTTTGATATCTAATACACTTCTTATTTCCTATTAAACAGTAATCTTCGACCCATTTTTTTTCAAGCATTCCATGATCTACAAAATATTTAATCGGGCAACACTGATACCATTTACATACGTCTTTCAATTGTGTAACCTAAACCTAAACATGATTTTTTTAAATTTTTTTGTATAAAAATAAATATGAATATTATTATTAAGTTTATAGTTTATAGACTCTAAACTTCAAACATATGAGTTAAAAAATGAAAGAACTGTATGAAATCGGAATAGTATTTCGGGGTTTTGTTTTAGTTAACCACGTGTTTAAAAACATCAAAATAAAAGATAATCTTAAGAATCCAAATAAAGATTTAAGGGGAGCTTTTATATCGGCAATTAATATATTTGTTAAGAACGCGTTCAATAACTTAAGTTTAGAATACTTAGAATCTAATAATATATTATTTATCTTCAAAGCATTTGACATATTACCTTCAGATTCTGATGAAAAAGAGCCTATCATTTTGTATAGTTTAATAGATAAAAAGAAAAAAGATACGGATAAGTTTGTTAAGAAATTTCTAGAAAAAATCGAACCTATTTCACTACTCTTTGTTTCTAGATATAGTAATAAAGATTTTTCAGAATTAAATCAATTTGAAGCGTTCCAAAACGAAATCAAAGAGTTTACATATGTTTAATATAAATTTAAACGGCCCCTAAACTCCAACCTTTAGGTTCTGAACGCGAGTACACAAGAACGCCTTCCAACCTTAAAGTATCGATTTGTTTTTCCACTACGTCTCTCTCGTATCCTAAAATGACCAAATCATCAATTAGTTTTGTTTTGGACCTTATTAATTTCTGTTTTTCGAGGTGGGTTATTATAATAGTTCTTATATTAATTTCTGATATAGTTTCTGTTGAAATTTTCTTTCCTTTTCCCTTAGCTTTTTGAGGCTCTTTTTTTAAGGCGTCGATTAACGCTTCACCTTTATGTGAGGGTATTTCTTGGTTTATTGCAACAGGTTTTGATTTCTTACCTTTTTTCGTGGGAGTTTCGGCCGCAACGCCTAAACCGATCTTATCTTCTGGTAGAGTCCAAATTGAATATGTAACTTTTTCGTAAGAATCGGATTTTTCTGAGATCATACGTTGGAATTCTTCGGCAACGCTATCAGTGAGATATCCTTTTTTCTCTAATTCTGCAGCAATGCCCAATATAATCTTATTGTCTATTAAATATTTAAAAATGTATTCTCTGATGTTTGTCGGAACTGTTTCAAATTTAATGATTTTTTCTTCTTTTACTTCCGTTTCGGTCTTTTGAGGCTCTACAATATTGTTTGGAATTTCAAGAGAAGTTTTTTCGCCCCATTCGGAATCACATATGCATCTAATACTTCGATCATATCCTCCAACTATAATGCGTGTTAAATCCTTTTTGGGATCCTTAATAGTAGATACGATTTTTATTGAATTTTCTGCTGTGGTTTTCCATTTCAGCTCTAGATCGATCGAATTTAGATTAGTGTTGTGATATATCCGAAGAGTGCCATCTGCACATCCTGCAATAATTTCTTTTGCGTTATCACCGTCAATATCAACTAATTTTAAAGATATCGGTCGCCCTTCTTCAAGAGTTATAGACTTTAGCTCATCTCCTTCGCTATTAAATATCATTAATTGAGACGCGTCTGTACCTACTACTATTTCGTTGAAACCGTCATTTTTTACATCACCCACTTCAATTGCATTAATTTGAGACCCTAAATCTTTTTGCCAAATAATATCTGGTTTGCCTTCTTTAAACTGGATTAATTGAAGCAGACCATTTTTAGTACCAACTAATAATCCGTAAATTGGTTTGTTCACATCTAACAGTTTTAAATACCCTAATACGCAAGCAGTTACCCATGAATCGTAATAAAATACATACTTAGGATCAGTGGAATCAATGTTTTCGAATATTTTTAGAGTTTTATCTTCGCTACCGTGAATCAATTCAATATTTTCATTTCTAGTGAAATCACCGCCCGTGACGCATAGTACTTTACCCTTAGATTTATAGTTCATAATCCCTGCTAGCTTATTAATACCCTTTACGAATTTTACTACTAAAAAATTACCGTCTCCTGCTCCTACTATTACTTCTTGGCATCCATCTTTAGTAATATCTATAGGGAAAGTAGATCTTACCCACCCATCAAACTTAATACTATCGAGGATGTTTAATTCTTCGTTCATTAAGTATAAAGTCTTGTCATGGCCTCCAAATACTAAATATGAGTCGTTTGCACACTCAAGGGTCGAACAAGTTAAAACAGCATCAGGACATTCAAACATCCAATCTAAATTAAATTGTTTTTTGGCCGACATGTGTTTATCTTTAAATTTTAGAATTATAAATTTTATTTGTGTACAAAATCAATACATAATCTATTAATCTTAAATATAGAAGTTTTTTCAAGCTTATTAAATGATTCTGATAATTTAAAAATATAAATATAAAAAAAAAGTTAATTTTAATTTTAATAACTAAAAAGCGAGTTGAGCGTCACTTGGACTGTACGCTCCCGTACCGTTAATTTCATAGGTGATTTCTAATTTCTCTTCAGCTAAAAGCTTGTCTATAGTCCATTTGAGTGTGTCCTGACCTACTTCGTCCGTTATTTTAGGTTTCATTGAATATGTACCGTATTCAAAACTATCTGGTACCTTGTCTAAAAGTTCTAACTTCTGAAGCGGCGCAGTACCAATATTTTCAACAGTTAAAATGATCTTGTAATTGCCCAAAGCTCCAATTGGAACGACTTCCTTTCCAATTCTGAATCTTCTCCTTAAATGTAGGGCCTCGATTACGGGTACTTCTGGGCTAAACTCTAATTCCTGCGAAATTGGGAAAGTATTAGTGAAATACGTGATTTCTGATTCAAATTTGGCATCTTGTATAGGATTAATACAATGAATTGGATATTGGAATTCTAAAGAAGCTTCTGGCACAAATATGCCGTTATCGGAGGATCTTAGGTCTTTAAGCTCGATTTTAAACACGCTACCATCGAAGCTAACAGCATTCGAATCTAAATCAATTTCGCTTCCATCCCATATTAACTTTATCTCATCGGCTTTAGGTGGCTGAAATTCGTTGTTGAAATATTGTTGAACGACAGTTATTTCGTTTAACGGAGCAGATCCGTTGTTTACCATTTTTAACGTAGCAATAACATCTTTTTCTTTGAATGTTGGAACTTGATCTATATCGTACGCCATATCTCCAGTTATACTTGCTATTTCTAAGATCACATCTGAAATTAAAACGGTCCCATTTACAATAGTTTGGAAATCAGGCATTACTCTAAATTCAAGTTTCTTTCTAAAAGCAGGATAGTCTTCTGATTCGTATTTCCACTTTTTAGAGTGCCATTGGGCGCCAGCGGGTAACAGCTGAACGTCATTAGGATCGATGTCGACAAACTTTGTCGATTCGTCGTCTGGAGAATACACATCTGCGTTAAATAATTGAATCACAAATTCAGAAGGGTTTTCAAATACAAGTTTACAATCCCAAGTTCCAGGCTCCTCATCTCTTTCTAGGGTATCTACATAAAATTTATTTCTAGTATACGCATCGTATTTATCGATATCTAATCCTTCTGCGAAGGAAGATGATGCTTCGTATGTTACCTCAAGCGTGCCTGTTTTTCTCTTTGTAATATCATTTACCGATATACCACAACTAAATTTCAATAAAACAGTTGTTTCGGGCATCAACTTCTCAATGTTCCAGACAATTTTTTTACCTTCAACATCTGCCCGTCCTACTGATGTATCCATTACAACGGGATTGCTAAAATCACCAGGAATATTTTTCGTTACTCTTACATTTTTTATGGGTTTTTCAAACAAGCTCCTCATTGCAATCGCAAAGGTCACCGTATTATCTTTATCGATTGAAATACCAAAAGCTTGTAAAGAAAATTCATCAGCTGCAGTTCCACCATCTGTAGAATAGTCTTCTTCCTCTTCTTCTTCAACATTAGTACTTCTTTCTTTAACCTTGGTTCCAGCTTTGCTAGTCTTATCTTTAGCTTTCAACAGATCACTTTCTATGTCTCTTATATTTAGTACGCTATCGGCTTCAGGAAGCGTATTAACGTATTCTTTAACTAAGAGAAGATTCTTGATTTCTCCTTTAATTACAAAATCTTCCTCATAAGTATTGGTATCTTTGTCTATTCCTAGTTCTCTTATTTTAATCTCGTTTGATTTAAGAGTTGTGCTTTCAATGTTGTTTAGAGTTAAATCAATATCCCATAATCGATCCTTCTTCGATTGATTCTCCACGCTTAATTTCCCTTGGAAGTCCATTGATTCGATATTTGCGTCGTGGTCTAGTTCTACATCGATATTTTCAATAATCTTAACTATCCCCGTTATCCCCTCGCGAATACCATCTTTAAGTAAAATTGAACCCTCTAATTCTCCAGTATCTGCATCGTATGTTTCAATCACGGGAGTAGAAAGATCTCTATCAACTATTGTAACTTTTCCATCGTCTAAATCAGATCTTTTTAAACCTTCAGCTAATTTTTCTTCACCAGCTTCTTCAGCAGCCCAGCCAGTGCTGGTTTTAGGCGCTTCTCGCGGTTTCTTTTCTTTTTTACGTGCCATAATAGATTACCATTATTTTTATAATTCCATAAATATGGATTATTATTTGTATATTTTTTATAGAATAAATATACTCACGATAGTTAAAAAAGATTTTTTAACTAATGTATTAATTTGTTAAAAATTAATTTGTTAAAAAGTCATCTAAAGCATTAAACTGAAAACCTGTTTATTCTTTTAGGGAAAAAACTTGGTTCCTTAAACTTAAATCCGCACATTGGGCAAACAATATTCTTTTTTTTTGCGAAGGAATCGTGGTTTCTAAAAGTATATCCACAAACCGAACATGTTATTATTGAATTTGATTCCATACTTATCAATAAACCTATAACTTTTATAATATTAATTTTTGATTTTTTGTGGATTTGAGCGTTAAATATGGAACTCTAGCAAAATAAGAAGTAAATCGTTAACATTAATACCGGTAGGTCCCGTAATAATCTCGCTTTTTAATAGTTTAAAAAAGCTATTGGAGTCGTTGTTTTCTAAATAGCTCTTAGTTTTAATTTTTTCGTTATTTATTTGATTAAGTGAAGAATTATCTATAAGTGCGCCCATTGCCTTACTATTGCCCTCAATCCCATCTAAGTTGGCTCCGATAATTAAGAAGTCCCACTCAATTTCCTTATTTTTTACATTATCAAGAAAACCTAATAACATTTCTTGGTTTCTTCCACCAACTCCCTTTCCTTTTATCGTAACTGTCAATTCACCGGTCCCAATTAGAGCTAGTTTATGTTTTCCAGGTTTTTTGGTATATGGCTTTAATTTTATTAAAATTAATTCGCGTAATTTCTTTCCAAAATCTACAGCCTCACCTACAATTTCGTTGGTAAAATAGTCAATAATATAATCAAAATCTTTCAGATTTGCGGATACTTCTTCTACAGCTAATTCGACGCTTCCAATTAAATAATTGTGCACGTTAGTAAAACAAACATCGTGTTCCTTAGGGTTTTCTAAGATCGGGTCGTTCAAACCTTTTTCAATTACTTTTTTTACCGAAGAAGGAACCTTATCGCTTAAATTATACTTTTTTAACACATCATAGGCTTGGTTAAAAGTGGTCAAGTCTGGAACCGTAGGGCCAGAGGCAATTGAATCCAAATTATTTCCTACTACATCCGAGATAATAAGCGTTATTAAAGTTGCTTTACTAGTATTATATACTTTTTTTGCTAAATTTCCGCCTTTAAAGTCCGATAGATGTTTTCGGATAATATTTATTTCGTGAATTGACGCTCCGGAGGCTAATAATAAAGAATTGACTTTTTGTAAATCCTCGAGAGTTATACCTTGCTTAGGCAAAGGTAATAAGGCAGAACCTCCTCCCGAAATCACACAAATTATTAAATCGCTATTGGTTGCATTTTCAACAATTTTCACAATCTCCTTAGTGCCAGTTAAACCCTTTTCGTTTGGAATAGGATGGGAAGCGCGATTCATCCTAATTTTGCTCGAAGGACTGTAGTCTCTTATTTTTTGACCTTCTGGAATGTTGATGTATCCTTCGTATTTTATCTTATGTAGTTTTTTCAAAACTGTTTCGAGTGCTAAAGTCATTTGAGCAGAAGCTTTTCCACCTCCAATTATTAAGATGTTGCTATATTTATTGAGATCGAATTTATCCTTTTGAATATTTAATTTACCATCAATAACTTTAACATTATTCTGGATTAGTTTGCTTGGCTCAACTGATTTAATCGCAATTTCCAAAACTTCAAGTCCTACTTCTCTTAACTCTAACGCAACTTTGTCTAGGCTTTTAGGAGTTAATTGCGATAAATTTTTAACGAACAAATTTGAACACTGTTATTTGATTTATTATTTATTAAATTGGACAAAATAATTTATTAAATTTAATATTGTTTGTATAATTTATACCAATTAAAATATAGTATTTATTACTTTATATTAAAGAAGTTGATAAAAAGGATGTCGGAAACTAAATTGTATGATATAGCGGTTATTGGAGCGGGACCTGGTGGCTATCATTCTGCCATTAGAGCAGCTCAATATGGAGCTAAAGTCGCCTTGATTGAGAAAAAGAAGCTTGGAGGGACTTGTTTAAATGTGGGTTGTATTCCTACAAAAGCTTTATATGCATCTGCAGAACTTATACAAAGAATAAGAGAAAATGGAGAAGAATTTGGAGTATCTTGTGATATGAAATTAGATTTTGGTAAAGCTGTAGAGCGTAAAAATAAAATTGTTTCAGAATTAACTGGGGGAATAGGTGCTTTAGAAAAGGCGTGGAAGAATGATGTTTTTAGTGGGCATGGAAAAATCTTAGGTGGGAATGCTGACGATGGTTTTGAAATCTCAATAGAAGGGGAAGAAAAGAAAATTATTAAAGCAAAAAGAGTTATAATTGCTACAGGCTCCTCTCCTGCACTGATTCCCGCGTTTAATATTGATCACGATAGAATTTTAACTAGCGACGATATACTCTTGCCCGATTTCAAAATTGTTCCAAAAAGATTGCTCATTATTGGAGCTGGAGTAATAGGATGCGAATTTGCTAATATATTTTCTACTTTTGGAAGTAAGGTTATTATGTTAGAATATCTTCCTTCTCCAATCGCAACCGAAGAGCCTATGATCGTTAAAGAGCTACAAAAGAAATTAAAAGCTTTAGGAATCGAAATTCAGGTCTCTCAAAACGTCTTATCAGTTGAAAATACTGGAACGGGCGTAAAAGCAACAACTTGTTCAGCAGCAGTTCCTAGAGACCAATTAGAATCTGCCGAAAAGTCTTACTTTGAAGCTGATTACTGCTTAGTATCTATTGGTCGAGCAAAGGAATCGCTTAACTTAGGATTAGAAGAACTTGGAATCGAAACTGCTAGAGGATCAATAAAAGTAGACCTCAAGACTTTAGAGACTTCCGTAAAAGGAATTTATGCCATTGGCGACGTGACCGGTGGAATGATGTTGGCCCATGTTGCTAGTAACGAAGGGGATGTTGCCGTCGCAAACACCTTAGCTAGCTTAGGAGGGTTTCCTGTTGAAGAAAGAACTACAGATTATAAAGTTGTTCCAGCAACGATCTTTACAAGCCCAAACATTGGCTCAGTCGGTATACGTAGAAAACAAGCTAAAGATTTGGGATACGAGTTAATGATGGGACGATTCCCGTATATGTCACTAGGAAAAGCGAAGTGTATGGGTGAAGAAGAAGGCTTTATTTTAATTTTGGCCGATAAGAACACACATAAAATTATTGGAGCATCTTGTATTGGAGCTGAAGCACCAGAATTGATTGCAGAGATCGCTTTAGCCATGCAACATGGTTTAACAGTTCACGATGTCGCAGAAACAATCCATTCGCACCCAACCATCAGCGAGATGGTTTTAGAAGGAATGGAAGATGTGTTTGGTTTGGCAATACACAAAAAGGGTAGACCAGTTCATCATTAAACTTATATAAACCCTATTTTATTTTCTTTCCTTTTTCATTTTCCAATACCGAGTATTTTTCGTTAATAAATAAGAATAATTAATGATGAGAATTTTTTAGAATTAGAATTATTAAATAATAAAGTGATTGCTAATTGGAGACATGTATAACATTCTAGTTACCGGAGTAGATAAACGAGAAGTCTTGCTTTTGCGCAATATCTTAAAGGAGTACGGAGATAGAAGTATTTTAATTGAAAAGGCTGTTGGGTCAACCTTTGATTATGAATTAAAAAAGAAACGAGCGAAGATAGCTTTTGTTCGGTATCTTATTGATAGTAGGATATATTCCCTCGATCAGAATTATACCATAAAAGATCTAAATTCCTCGAAAATTCCTATAAGAGACGCTCATTTAGTTTTAGGACTGGAACCCCTTGAAACCTTAAAAAATTTAAAATACATTTCAGAGAAAACTGTGGTGATTTTAAATACTCATCAAATAGATTTAAAGCAAAGCATCCAAGATTCGAAAAAGAAATTCATCTATCCTTCGATTGCTCATATTATTGATATTTTAGATCAATTTGCTAGAAAGGTATTTGCGCTCGATTTCCACGAGCTTTCAGTTAATTACTTTAACACTCCAAATTATAGCACTATAATAGCATTAGGAGTAGGTTCGAAAGAATTTCGAGACATATTTTATAAAAAGTTAATGTTAACGATTTTAAGAGAAATTCATGAAGACCCTTCAAGAGATATACTGGCGTTTGAATTAGGAACTAGCTTAATTGATTAAATTCTCTTTATAAAATTCAATTATAATTGGTTAAATTGATTTTTTAAGTACATAACCTTAAAAGAAGCGAGTTTCCCTTTTTTAATAACGATCTCTCGAAAGGCGCTTGCGGATTTAGGGTTTTTATAACTCCCTAAGCCCAGTGCAGGCGTTTGAACGACAAAGGGGGCATTATTTTCAATATCTTTTGGATTATTATATAGTTCAGAATATATATCATAATATATCTCCGCAGGATTTTCTAATTTTTTTAAACTAAAAGGCGATGTGGGTGTATCAGCGACTTTAGTCTTTAAATATTGTGGGGCGTTCAATCTAAATTCTTTTAATTCGTGCGTATGTCCTGAAAGCGTAAGAATACAGAAATCTAAACAAAATTTAAGAAGTTTCTCCCAGTTTGTTGAGACTGCGCCATATTGTACGTCAAATTTGTTATCAATTCGAGCTAGGGAAAGTTTTTTACCTAACTTTTGAATTAAAGATTCTTTAAATTCATCGATTTTCGTTAATAATTCTTCGGATCCTTTTGACATTGCATACCGTTTAAGTGTGCTAATACTCTTTTTTGGATTAATTGGTGGTCCATGTAACATAAGGAAAGTATTGTTTTCTGGTTCTATTTTACTATTAATTATATTTTCTAAATATTTAATGTGTTTTTCTGAAATTCCAGTAACCGATGGATGACCACTGAGAAAATCCATTAATTTCTTAAAAGAATCTGAGCCAGTATTTAAGAAAATAAAATTATTATTTCCTAATTTGATACAATAATCTAAAGAAGAGTTAAATTCTATCAAATAACCTTTCAAAGCGTTGAAGGTCTTAGTTATTGAACTAATTGGGTTTGCCATTAACTCCTCATTCAAAGCGATTGCTTCGTTACTATTTAAACCAATTTTTCGATATAAATTTCCCCACCGAAGGTCGTAGTGAAAAGGTCGATAATCGTGGTTACCGGGAATAGTAAATATTGGACAAAGTATTTCTTCTCCAGAAACCATCCCTCTTCTTTTCTCTTGAGGAAAATTTAACAAAATCTCTTTAAATATCCGCCAATTACTATCTTTATAGTTGAAATCTAGGTTTTTTCTTTTTTCTCGGGGTATTTTAGAGAGAATAGCAAAATCAATTAAATCTCCTGTTAATACGACAAAATCTAAATCGTTCTTATTTACTTTCTTGTTAACGAGCTTAATGAAGTTTCTAAAGTTATTGTTAGGGTTTACAAAGCGTTTACGAAGTGGTTCAGTACTTTTAATTGGAATTTTATCGTCTATTTTTGGTTTTTTTATTAGTAAACGTTGAAAAAATGAAACTGCCTTTGCACCTTGGGCAAGAAGTTCGCCAAGATCTGATTTTCTCACTAAAACATTCCATTTCCTTACGATTTCGTAAATTCTATCGTTTCGTTCTGCCAAGTGTAAATCTGTCGCATGAAAAAATTTAAAATCGCTCCATTTATTTTTTGAAACGACGATTGAATGATAAGAAACGCGAATTTCCTTATTGGGCATTTCTTGCCTAAGATCAAACATTATAAAATTAAAACTTTCTAAAAATTCCAACACTTCTTTAGATAACTTGAAATGAATTGTCACCTTGTAAAATTCATCTAAACTGGGATAAATATTATATTTAATTAAGTAATTTCGAGGACTATAATAACTTTCATATTTAATGTCATCAATCTCGCAGATTTTTACGGATTCTACCTTTAAAAGAGTCACTTTTATTAAATTCCCTCTAAATGCTCGTGGCCTTAATTTTTCGATTTTTTCGGCTTTCACAATATCAAACTTTTTTCCCGTAGAATCTGCAAGTTCCAAAACGGGTGGTAATTCTTCTTCCTTCTTTTTTTTTTTCCGAGAAAATATACTTTTAATTTTATCCCAAATACTTCTTTTCTTTTTTCTTTCCAATCGTTCTTCTTTCTCTTTTTCGAAATATGTTTTCAATTTCCACTTGTATTCAAGAATGGGGATAAAATTTAACCTATGCTTAATGAACTTCTCGAAATTATCGGTATTTTTAATATTGCTCACAAATAATAAGTCAACTTCAAATTCTTTTTGTTTGAATTTAGAATCTATATCTAAAAACAGAGGGAGTCCCAAATTTGGGCTTACCAATAACGCCTTTTCTGGTTTAATACTATCAGGTTCAATCAATTTTTAAAGATCTCTTGCAAAATTGCTTTTTAATTTAAAAATCAAATTTCAATTCCTATCTATTTACTAATGAATTGCGATCTAATAAGTTTTTATTTGATCTAAATGAGATTTAAAATCATATAAAAATTTCCAAGAACGAGAGAATTAATTTTAGAGAGGTTTTAGACGTCTGGGTTTGCGAGATTGACGAATATTACATTATCACCACGTACAACGATGTCTCCAAGCGTTTCGTGCTCCTCGTGGAGTGAACCATCCTCATCTATGTATTCAAAAAGTTGAGTTGTTCCTTCTAGATACAAGTTAAGATGCTCGTCAAATCCTGCCAATTTACCTCGAAATAAACGATTCCTCTTAACTTTAATTAATATAATCTTATTCACAGAATTCTTTAAATAATCAATAGGTCTTTGTGGCCTATTTTGTTGGTAATTTCTTCTTTCCATTTTATATAACCCTAAAAATAATATTTCAAAAATATCTATATATAATTAAAATTAAAATTCAGAATTAAAACCTTTTGATTTATTTATTCCATCGCAATTAGGATATAAATATCCCACTATTATCTCTAATTTTTTATTTATAGTTTTTCTTTAAAGGAAAAGTTATTAGCCCACTATGGCAATTGTGACATCTTTTATCAAATAGTAAAGTAATTATTTTAATTTGTTTCTTAAAGTTATTAATTGCATGTATTTTTTGTCTGCAATCTTCACAAATGGACCTTAAACGCCCTTGTCTTTTTCTAAAATATTCATGAGACTTGATCTCACGACATTTTCCACATTCCTTTCTTTCTCCATCATTGTAAAGTTTAATTCTTCTTGGATTCTTATTCTTTATAGTCATATTTTTAAGAAAAATAAAAAACAAAATAATAACATGGTCGTAGATGGATTTTTAAAATATGATTTACTAAGAATCAAAAAACATATATGGAATATATTACTAGAATCTTTTATATATAAAGGCTCGTGGCGAAGCATGGATATCGCAGCTGCCTCCTACATAATGTGTATGGAGAAAGCAGAAGGTCGGGGGTTCAATATAATACGCACTTCGCGTTTCTTGAACATATCCCCTCGGGCCTGTTTTTTTAATAATTTAGATTTTTATTACTAATTCAATGAACATATCGTCTGGTTTAACTTTACATAACGTAAATTTATATAATCACAATTACAATTATAAATTGCCTAAAAATTAAGGTGAAATTTATGCCAAAAAGAATATTAAGAGTAAATATGAGTAATCTCGAAGCGAAATTTGAAGATTTTCCTGCTGATTTCGCTGCGTTAGGTGGACGAGCACTTACTTCCACAATAGTCGAAAAAGAAGTTGAACCACTTTGTCATCCTTTAGGTCCAAATAATAAGTTAGTAATTGCACCTGGGTTAGTTACAGGAACAAAGGCCCCAACTTCAGGTCGTTTATCTGTCGGATGCAAATCACCTTTAACAGGAGGGATTAAAGAAGCGAATGCAGGAACCCCATTTTCTCAAAAATTAGCAAGAATGAGAATTGCTGCTATAATACTTGAAGGAAAACATGAAGGATCCGAGTTCTATACACTAAAGGTTACCATGGATAAGGTAGAATTTACTAGTGCTGATAAATGGGTTGGAAAGGGTCTATATGAAGCGTATAAAGGATTATTCAAAGAGTATGGAGATAAAGTTGGAATATGTGGAGTTGGTATTGCTGCGGAACTTTTAGGTGCCTCGTCAGGGGTGTGTTTTAATGATCCTGAAGGTCTACCTAGTCGATATGCTGGCAGAGGTGGTGTTGGAGCAGTAATGGCTTCCAAAGGATTAAAATTTATCGTTGTTGATGAGACTAATGCTCCGGGAGTTGAAATTTTGAATGAAGAAGCTTTCAAAGAGGGTGTTCGAAAGATAACAAAGGCATTAACAACTCATGATGTCACGAAGCCTGGAGGAGCACTCAACTCATACGGAACAGGTGTACTTGTCAATATTATAAATGAAGCAGGGGGATTACCACAACGTAATTTTTCATCAGGTCAAGATGATAGAGCAGAAAATGTTTCTGGAGAAGTAAAAGCTGAAGAGATCAAAAAACGTGGAGGACAAAGACCTCATTTTTGCAGTCCCGGATGCGTTATTCAATGCTCCGAAATATGGTGTAAACCAGGAGGAAAAGATCCCGTAGGAGCATTGGAATATGAGAGCGTTTGGGCTCTTGGTCCTAATTGTGGAATTTATAATTTGGATGATGTCGGGGAATTAAACAGAGCATGTAATGATTTGGGATTAGATACAATTGAAGCAGGAGGTATGATGGGAGTCGCGATGGAAGGCGGATTAGCTGAATTCGGAGATGCTAAAATGGCTCTAAAATTAATGGACGAAGTTAAGAATAAAACATCTACGGGTCGAATTTTAGCGAATGGTACAGCTTTCACTGCTCAAGCCTTTGGAGTTACAAGAGTACCAGTTGTGAAAGGTCAAAGTTTACCTGCTTATGATCCTCGTGCAATCAAAGGAATTGGTGTAACTTACGCAACTTCTACTCAAGGAGCGGACCATACGGCTGGATATGCGATAGCTACAGAGATAATGGGTGTAGGAGGAACAGCAGATCCTATGGATGCAAGTAAAGCTGATTTATCACGTAATTTACAAATAGCAACGGCAGCAATAGATGCTTCTGGTTATTGTCTTTTCATAGCTTTTGCTGTATTAGATATTCCTGAAGGATTGGAAGGTGTCGTTGGTACATTAAATGGCGTATTAGGTGCTAATCTAACAGTCGCAGATGTTCCAGGATATGGACAATCAATTATCGATGTTGAAAGGAAATTTAATAAAGCAGCAGGTTTTACTGAAAAAGATGATAGACTTCCAGAATTTTTCTTGAAGGAAAAATTATCTCCACATAACACGGTTTTCGATGTAAGCG
>DAOUUT010000262.1 GCA_030668025.1 Promethearchaeota archaeon | reverse complement strand
TTTGACAAAAATGTTAGGAAACTTATCCCATTTTCCTAAAAATTAAAAGTAAAAATAGAATAAAAAGATTATGAATTTATTAGTCAAAACCTATCCATGATTCCCGCCTTCTACTATAGATAGAATTGATCTAGAGTGGTTACTTTAAAAGGTTTTATAGAAGATAGAGCTCGAAACAAATAGGTTAGAATTCCTATGATTGATCTCAGATCTGAACGGAATTAAGAGGAGTTTCATCAAAATTCTTTTCAATAACTTATTAATAGGGGAATATCTCCAAAGATATTTTTTGGATCAATATAAAATTCAATAAAATATCTTGTAAACCTTGTAATTTTAAATATTTAATTTCATAAGATTTTAAATTAATAATTAATTAATCAAATTTAATAAAAATAGTTTTGAAATATCTAAACTTTAAAAGAATTTTGCCAAATAAAGAAGGAATAAAAGTTAAGATGGATATTGATTCAGAAGCATCTAGAGAAAATGGAAAATCTCATATTTCATTTGAAATCAATAGTGTAAGCGAAGAAATTGAAAGAGTTAATCAATCAATTTGGTTAGAAAAAAAATCTTTTCGAGTTGCGTTAATAGGTACATTTTCAGCCTTAGCAGTTGTTTTGGGGTATATGTTTGCATTAATTCCCAACATTGAAATTTTTACCTTGATGATCTTTTTAGCTGGTTTCGTTATGAATAAAAAGGAAGGAGCTATAGTCGGGTTGTTAAGTTCAACCATATTTACTTTTTTTAATCCATTCGGACCTTCGCCGCCACCACTTTTCTTTTACCAGTTAGCGCATTATTCATTAACTGGAGCGTTAGGTGGGCTTACGAGAGATTATTTACGCAACAAAAAATATTTTAAGCCTAGGGTAGATTTGTATAATTTTCAAATAATGTTAATATTTGGAGTTTTAGGTGGGTCAATTACTTTTGTATATGATATTTTAAGCACTTTATTCGGTGGTTTTATAGTTTCTATTACGATAGAATATTTCATAGCTTCCTATCTTTCTGGGATAATATTTACAACAATTCATTTAGTTGGAAACATTTTAGTATTTATATTTTTATTACCTGGATTAATTCAACTAATTATTAAATTATTGGATTAAACCAACAGAAATATAAATAAGAAATAAGCTAAAAATAAAAGTTAAACTATTATTCTGCTGCTGCGAGAAGTGTAACTTTGCCACCAGCGGATTCAATTTTCTCGATCGCTCGTTTAGATGCCTTGTCAACGGTTATATTGATTTTATTATTGATTTCACCGCGACCCAAGATTTTTTGAATATTAAGGTCTTTCATATTAATCGTATAAGTATTTCCCGATTTTGAGGCTATGTTATTTTTAGTGAATTCCTCTATTTTTGAATCTAAATCTTTTACATTTAGAGCGTTTACTTGATAAATACGATTAATATCTTGTGGTCTCTTAAAACCTTTTTTTCCGAAATCCCAATCTGGGTCTGGGAATCCAAGTTCTTTTTGCTTGAGATAATAGGATTTTTTACTTTTTTTCCATTGAGTTGTTTTACCTTTTCCAGCTCTCTGACCTGCTTTTCGATGTTGACCTACCCTTCCATATCCATGTGTACGGGTCCCTCTCATTTTTCTAACTCTTTTTGGGAATTTTCGCATAGTTATATTTCACCTTCCTAATTAAATCATTTTATGAATTATCTCATTAATAAATTGCTCTACATATCCCAAGGTGCCACCTTCATGATAATGTTTTTTAATCGTACCACGGTGCCCTTTTCTTGGGGGGTGCAATCGAAACACGGGTTTTATTTTATATATATCTTTCGTTCTGTATTGAATTTCTCCAGATATTAAAGCTTTAGTAAATTCTTTTAAATCCTTATATTTAGTTAGATTTTTAATATGCTCGTCGGTGAGTGGTTTATTTCCTTCTACTTTCCCTCTTGCTCTCAATAATCTCAACAGTGTTTTTTCGTCGATTTCACCATAAGCTATATAATCTTTACATTTTTTAAGCATACCAACATAGCTTATTTCACCCCAAATAAGAACTCCATGGTTAACCCTGTGCATTCTCAACATTTTTAATGTGTCTAAAATTACGCGTTTCATTCCTGGTGCGCCTCTTATACGAACTGCGAAGTACAGGACAGGAGGTTTCGGTTTTTTTATTTTTGATTTTTTTCTAACTATAACATTATTTTCAGCCATCATATACACCACTCATCATCTATAAATTGAAATTAAATTTGTGAGCATTTTTAAGCGCGGTAACAGTAGCTTTTACAAGATTTTCGCTTGTTCTAGTATCACCGAAAGTTTTGCTCCAGATATCTTCGATACCGGCTAATTTTAATACTTGTTTAACTTTATCTGCACAAACTAAACCTACTCCTTGTGGCGCCGGGATCAATCGTATTTTCACAGAACCACATTTTCCATCTACCTTAAATGGTACGCTGTGAGTATGGCCACAACCACATTCTTTACTACCACAACCTCTAAGAACTGGTATAACAGAAAGCTTTGCTCTGTCAATTGCCTTTCTTATTGCCGGACCTACCTCTCTTGACTTTGCTGAGCCTACGCCAATAAAACCATCCGTTCCGACAAGTACAACTGCTTTGAATCTAGATCGTTGACCACTAGCAGTCATTTGTTGTACCATGGAGATAGAAACCACGCTCTCATTTAATTGTGGGAGGAGAATGTCAATAATTTGCTTCTCCTTGACAATGAGATTATTAGCAAATATTTTTTCTAATGTGATTAGGCCTTCTTTGACCAATTCGCCCAAGCGCGTTTTTGGAACCCATCCTTCGGTAGGATTTCTTGGTTTTCTTTGTCCTTGTTTTCTTTGTCTTTGATTTCTTTGTTGACTCATTTTAACTCACTTGTTTAAGCATTATTTTCAATTGTTTTGAATGTATTCGAAACAATTTGACTAATTTTTAATGGATTTATTTTATTTTTATTTAGATAACCAGAGAAAATTTGATCGTATTTTTCTGGATTCTCGCTTTTTAGAAGATTAGCATATTTTTCTATTTGGGCTCCAGTGATTCGTTCATCCAAATCGGCTGGAAAGAAACTTTCTTTATGAGGTACATCTAATTCAGATTTTAAAATACCTTTAAAAGCTGCGAGGACTCGAATTCTATGATAAAATACACCTAAATCGAGAATGGCTTCATGAATATTTTGTTTTTTCGCCCTTAATCCTGCTAAAAAACCAGTTAAATATGCTGCTGGGACATTTCCTGTATTTGCTTTCCATCCAAATTTTGAAGTTAATTCCGTAGAATGGGCAGAGATTAAAACCTTATCGCCACCGAATTTAGATTGAATAATTTGGACAAAAATATGATTGTTTGAAGCCCTAATCACAACTCTTAATTTTTTTGATTTTAATAACCTTAATCTCCTATGGTAATTTGTTTTGCCTTCTTCTCTCCTTCGATTAGATCGGCGATATCTCGGTCCTTTTGCCATTTACGATCTACCTCTCTTGATTAAATCTTTTTCTTTAATATGACGGTTCATTTGAGCAACGCTATTAAACATTCCGCCTTTAGCGTTTTTGTATAGCTTTCTATATGTTGCTGTAGTAATTAATTTTCTATCCCTCAACTTCTTCAATTCTCTTCTCTGAGGACGAATGCGTTTCATCCAAGCTTTTTTCTTGGGTGTTCGTGCGCCTTTAGTTCCCTTTCTTTTGCCTAATCCTCTAGCCCTGCCTTTTTTCTTTCTTTCGTGGCGGACATTTTTCCGATATTTGGAGTTTCCTTTTTTGTATTTTTTCTGAATTATTCCTTCTTTAATTAAATTTCGGATATCCTGTCGAGTAATTGCCATTTTAATCTCATCGATTAAATAGGGATCGCAATAGACTCTATTTTCCCCACATTTTAAAATTTCTGCAGCCATTCTTTTTTGGGCTTTTAAACTCATTTTTTATCACACAAATCTATTTTAAATTATTGTTATTCTTTCTAATCCTCATCGTCAAGCAAATCCTCATCGTCAAGCAAATCCTCATCGTCCAAATCTTCAATAGACGACTCTAACATTGACTCTAATTCCTCTAATTCTTTTTGAGAGATTCCTAAATTAAGAACTTTAAATCCTCTACTTTGAGCGTAATCAACTAAAGCTATTCTTTTTTTAACACCTAATTTACCTGAAATTTTAAGTGCGTGTTTTTTATTATTTAAATCTTTTATATCGTTAATAGTGACAACTCTTACTTCTTCATATCCAGATGGATGAAGTCCTCTAACTTTTTTAGGGCCTCTATACCCCATCGATGGAGACTTAACGCCCGATTTAGATTTTATTCGAGTTCGTGAATCGATCCCTCTAGCTTTTCTCCACGGATCTTTAACTCTCACATATTTCCACGATTCTACACGTCTAAAGGATGGTCGTTTTTTATTTATTTTTTTCCTGAGTTCTATTAATCTTTTTTGTTCCATCGTTTTTACCTCAATTTATTTTATTTCCCAAGTAACTTCTTCTCCAATCTGTCTTTTGTAGAGGTATACACCATCTTGAAAAACTCTTGGATCTTTCTTCCTAATTCTACAGCATTTTTGTATATTTGCTGCTGTTTGTCCCAATGTTTCTTTATCGGGTCCAGTTAAAACAACATCTTCGCCTTCAACCTTTACATCGACATTATCTAAATAATTTGTAACTCTTGGAGCTCTTTCTCCAAGAAAATTGACTACATGTATTTCTTTTTTATCAGGCTTCACTTCCACAGTACATGGAAAATGACTATAGCATACTTTACAAATATATTTATAATTTGTTTGAACCCCGATTATTAAATTTTTAATTAAATTGATAATAGTCTTAGTCAAGGCGAGAGTTCCGCTTTTTGGGAAGTTTGTAGAAAAAAGAATTTTATTCCCTTCAATTGAGACCTTTATACCTCTCACATGAGAGAAATCTTTTGTTATTTTTCCG
>DAOUUT010000295.1 GCA_030668025.1 Promethearchaeota archaeon | reverse complement strand
TTAGGAACAAAAATAGCTGTTTTAACCGGTGGAGAACCTACTTTAAGAATGGATGTTATAAAAGAAGCGATTAAAATTTTTCCCTCAGTTCAGGTTGTATCAAATGGAGTTATAAAATTACCTCGATTTAATGGATATAAACAACCGAAATACTGGGTAAGTTTAGATGGTACCAAGGAAACTCATAACGAGATAAGAGGTGCAAGGATTTTTGATAAAGTCATACAAAATATTCGGGAGAACAATCCGGTCGTTACATCAACCATCATGACATCAAATTATAAAGAAATTGAAGATATTGCTAAGATTGCTCACGATAATGGTGCTTCTGGATTAGTTTTTCTATTATATACCGACTATCCTGACAGCCCACTTTTATTAAAAGGTGATATATTAAAAAAGACAATAAAAGACATTTTAAAAGTAATGCGTGAATACGGAAATTTTATTTGTTGTTCTAAAAAAATGTTAGACGTATACCTGTCAAAAGAATTTGTGCCGCATTGCATATTTAAAACTGGTCAAATAAAAAGTTTCTATCCTGATGGAAAACAAAAGTTTTGTGTCATGGGAAATTCACCACTTTTATGTGACAATTGTGGATGTATCGTACCAATTGCTGCTTATGCCTTATTTAGGAAATTTGATTCCAGTACAGTTGATAAAGCGAGAAAATTGTTTAATTTCAAGTAATATTTGTTATTTTGCAAAATTGATTTTTTCTACGATGTCATCTACAGCAATAACATGGAGCCCTATGAAATTTATAGAAATAAAAAGATGGAGATTGAGGTTCCGGCGAAGATTTGCAAGAATATCAAAGAGAGATACAAAAACCACTAATTCTGTCGTTCTAAATGAGATAGATTTAATATTTAGCTAACATTTTAGATTCATACTCTTAAATAATTAAAAAATAAATAAATGAAATAAAAAAGAATTGAGCTTAGAATGAAAAAAATAACTGGAGTAGATATTTTAGATAATGAGGTAAAGGAAAAATTAACTACTAAAAATATCTATAAGATTTTTAATAATTTTATCATGCCCCTCATTACCGAAGAAGAGAGAGCTTTTTTGGAAGAATTAGAACTCTTTTTGCTCAAAAATATTGAACCTAATATAGATCTCAATACCGAGGTATACGAACTTTTTCCTATTCTTGGAAAAAAAAATTATATTCAAAGATTAAATAATTTTGGTGATTGTAAAAGGTGCAATATGCGATACGAGATGCTACTATCTATGGCTACATCGATTGTCGACCCTGAACTAGACTTGGCTAGAGTAGTTACTGGTGTAATATTTGCGAATCCATTATTCCAATTTGGTAAAAGCGACCGTATCACTGAAGTTTTACATCAAATCGTAACGGGTAAAAAGATAGGGTGTATATGTATAACGGAGAAGTACCAAGGGTCTGATGCGGTTAACATGAAAACAATAATTCAGGACAAGGGAGATCATCTAATTATGGACGGGGAAAAACTATACACTACAAATGGACCTAACGCGGACTATTTCATAGTTTATGGCGTATCAGACACATCAGATCCTCGAGGCACAATGTACCAAGTCATTGTTGAGCGAGGTTTTGAAGGATTAGAAACTAATAGGCTCGGCATTCAATCCGTTCCCAGAGTCGAAATTGGACAAACAATTTTTAATTCCGTTAAAATTCCCAAAGAAAATGTTCTTGGAACCAAAGGTCAAGGATATAAGAACCTTTTTTCTGGACTGGTTGCCGAAAGATGCGCTATCATAGGCTCTAGCCTTGGAATCGCTTGGCTTACAGCAATTACGGCTCTTATATATACAAACATTAGGTCTCAATTCAATCGGCCGATATACGACTTTCAAGGTGTATCCTTTCCAATAACTCAGTTAATCATTGAATTAATGGCTGCTACGGAGTTAGGTTTCACAAGCGCAACAGAATACGATAAAACTATAGAACGCCAACATTTTAAAGAGAAAAAATACATAAAGTACAACGCATCGTTTAGCTCAGGAGCAAAATTTCTTGCCTCTAACCTAGCTCACAAAATCTCGTATGAAACTCAGCAATTATGCGGAGGAATTGCTTTCACAGATAACCTGCGAATCGATAAAGCTTTAGAAGTTGCAAAAGTGCAAGAGATTATTGGTGGGGCTAGAAATATACAACTCTATTTAGTGAGTAGAGCAATAAAAGATATGTTATCCTTTTTGTAATAGTTCTAATGTTTTTTAAAAAAAATCAGTGACCTCAGATTCACTAAGTTGTTTAATAAATGACCTCAGATTCACTAAGTTGTTTAAGTTGTTTAATTAATATCGGTATCGCTTCATCAATCTTTTCTTTTACTTTAGCACCTAAACATACTATTTTTCCTGAAGAAAAAATTAAAAAAACTACCTTTGGATCCTGCATTTTGTAAATTGCCGCGGGAAATACTTCAGGTTCGTACATAACATTGTCCATTATAATAGTTAACATATTCAAATCAACATTAATATTCAAACTACTAGTTGCTACAATATTTTGAATGGTAATTTTTGGATTTTTTATTTTGAATCCGATGTTTTGAATCTTTTCAATTGCTTGTTGAGCTGCTAAGTTAGCATCTGTGGTTTTTTTAAGACCAGTAATTACCATTTTACCCGAGGAAAAAATTAATAACGTAGCATGTGGAATTTCAAGTCTCATAATAAGCCCTGGAAAACGATCAGGATGATATTCCACATTGGAGGAAGATTGAAGTATTTGATTTAAATCAAGCGCACCATCAATTTCGGTAATAGCTGTAGCTACAATATTTACAACTTTATATGAGATTTCAAGCTTATCATCGTGATTATTACTTCCTAAGTCTCGAATTATAATCTTATCTTCAAGGTTTTCTTCGCTAATATTTTATCTCCTCAAAATATTTGTATTAAACTGATATATTATGGCTCAAAAAAAATTTAATTAGATGAATTATATTAAAATTATTATAATCTTATAACCCAAATGAAACATCCCAATTTAACTTTTTTTTATCATAATTTCGAGAAAAATAGATAATATCTAAAAATAATTAAAGAATTATATAATAACTCTAATTAATTAACATAACTTAAACTCCATCGGTGAAAAATTTGGTTTTGCTAGTTGCTATTACAGGTGCTAGTGGTGCTAACCTAGCGATTATCTTGCTTCAACAACTGAAGAAAAAAGAAG
The DNA here is from genome assembly GCA_030668025.1 of Promethearchaeota archaeon. The sequence continues at coordinate 405 of DAOUUT010000295.1, read as the reverse complement.
TTGAAACTGAATTAATAATATCAAAAGTAGCTGAGAAAATCATTGACATTGAAACTGATTTTAAGTTAAATGATATAATTGATCTATCAACAAAAAATTACGATGTTAATGATTTAACGGCAAAGCCCGCTAGTGGTTCTTATAAAATTGATGCAATGGTAATTATTCCGTGCTCGATGAAAACCTTGGCTTCTATTGCTAATGGTTATGCAGATAACTTAATAACCAGAGCCGCAGATGTAACAATTAAAGAACGAAGAAAACTCATCTTAGTAGTTCGAGAAACTCCTTTTAGCGCGATTCACCTTGAAAATATGCTAAAGCTATCAAGATTGGGAGTTGTTATCGCGCCACCAATTCCATCTTATTACATAAAACCTAAAAGTATAAGAGAACTTAACGAAT
>DAOUUT010000160.1 GCA_030668025.1 Promethearchaeota archaeon | reverse complement strand
AATGTTCTTCCATAAATCAATGTCATTTCTATAATTTCTACCGAAAATTGTTAAAAAATTAAGCGATTTTGGTAATAAAAGATAAATTAGAGATATTATCGGGACAGCAAATCGAAATCCTGGCATCCAACTTGTTATTAATAATAATAGAATAGATAAAATTAAAACTAATAATAATAAATACAATTTCTTCTCGTTTTTTAACTGGAATTTTGAGTTTTTAAGAAAATTACAACCAATTAAGAGAAAAACCGGTGTAAGTAATAGGATTAAAGGGGTATAAAAAATTAAGCGACCTAATAACAAATCGAGACTAAAAAATCCTTGTTTAGCTGAAAAAGTATGGGGTAAAATATTGTTATAGTAAAAAACTCTCCAGAAGAAATATGGAGCGTAAAAAATCATAAAAAAACCAGCAAAATAAAGTAATTGATATAATTTCTGTATCTTGGAGATCTCCTTATTTTTAAATAGTAGATGCATAAAAAAAGCACAAGTTAACCCAAAAACTATTAACCCTTCGTGGCGAGTTAAACTCAACAGAACAAAAAAGAGTGGAGAGATTTTGATTGGATTATTTTTCCGTTTGCTTATATCAATAATAAAAAAGTATACAGAGATTAATAAAAGTAAGGAGAACAAAGAAGTTTCTAACCCCCCAACAGACCAGAGAGCAACATTAGGAGTCAATACGTAAAAAAAGATAACAAAATTGCTAAATTTCTCAGATTTATTAAGTAAAAAAGCTAATTTATAAAGAATAAAGACGCTCAAATGACTAAAAATCATTCCAGAAATTTTAGAAAAAACTATTGGGTCTATATTTAAAGGAAAGCTTACAGTCATCAATAAAACCCATAAGAAATTGGAATAACCCTCCACGGGAATTTCACCTACGTTGAAAACCATTTGTTGATGAGAGTAGAGATTTTTAGAGTACCTAAATGTAATAAATGCATCATCAATAATGAAATTCCAAAATAAAAGCTGAAGCAATAATAAAATTAGATGTGAAATGATTTGAAAATAAGTAGTCTTACTTAGATTCATATTAATTTTTAATTACGACACTTTAATTAAATTTTGTCTTAATTTTTTGGAAGCAAAACAATAATTATCTGCTACTAAACAATATTCTGAAAATTAATAATGTAATTGAAGTATAAGTAAGTAGGATTATTATTGAAATTGTAATAAAGCTAATTAAAGTTCCAACAGCGACAAAATTCTTAATATTTTTATCTCTTACTGTATTTTTTGTTCTAATCTTGGCATAAGTAAAAAATAAGAATACTGTCCCCATTAATATTGAAATTATACAATTAAGATACACAACGCTTTTTAAGTAAGATAGCCCATATCTCCAAACAATTACGCCGTTCGGGTTAATTTCGTAAACAACGCCACCTATCCCGTTACCTATCAACACATTGCCATTTTCTAGCAAATCTGCTTCGTAAGGATTTATTAAATCTCCTTTGTATTGCCACACAATTTCTTTAGTTTCTTTATTGATCTCCAAAACTCTACTATTTAACGAATCTGTTATTAGAATATTACCATTTGGCATTTCATCTGCATCCCTTGGCCAATCTAAACCTCCTTGGTAAATCCATTCCACATTTTTAGTAGTGTAGTTAACCTCAATTATTCTATTATTTTCTGAATCTGCGATAATTATATTCCCGTTCTTCAAATAATCGGGATTGTGTTGTCTACGTAATAAAGAATGATCGCCATAATCCCCATAATACCAAATTATGTTATCTGGATTGTTTGACGGACCATTTTTTTCAGCTGTATAATTAACTTCAACAATCATATCAAAATTTCGCATTGAAATTAAACATGCATTCCACATCCCACGCTGTTTAAAGTTAACATCATTTAAATGAGTCCAATCAAAAGCGAAAGGATTGTTATAATAATGCCCTGAACTCCAATTTGAATTAACTCTAGTCCAATTTATAAGTTCTGGTTTCCACTCCCATACAATGTTTTTATTTGGATAATCTACTTCTATTACCCTATCGTAACCTGTATCAGCTATTAACAAATTCCCGTTAGCTAATTCTACTATCTCATGAGGTTGTGCTAAACCAATCATTTCCCATACTTTATTACCGTTTTGATTTACTTCGAAAATTTTGTGGTCGGTGCTATTAGGTTCCACAGGAATGTGATTTATCATTCTATTTGGATAATTTAAAACCTCCTGAAAACTAAATGTACATATTAAAGTGTTCCCATTGGATTTTCTATCCACATCTAAATATGTTGGCATCATGTTTGAATCGATAAAAATGGAATACAAAGTTATATTCGAAATTAAATATAAAGTTAAAAAAGAAAGTAAGGCTATTCGATTTCGGTTTAAGAAGCGTTTAATCATATTAATAGACTAATACTTTGATTAATAAAACTATTACTAATTGAAAATTGTAAGACTTTAGAATAATTTTGTCGTCTTATTCTATTTTTAAAAAACTTATTTTAAATTCTATTCAGATAAAAGATATGATTTGAAATATAATAATAGGAATATCTTTAAATAAAGGCCGAATATGTAAATTACAACAAATTTAAAAAAATTTGTACAACTAAACAAAAAAAATTAAAAGAGAAAAAAATAAATGTTATTTACAATTCCTTACGATCCATTTGCTTTTCTTGCAGGACTATATATGATGTTAATTATTTTTGTCATCGTTTTCTTCGTTATTGGCTTGCTTATCGCAATTTGGGTCTATAAAGATGCCAAAAAGAGAGACATGAATGCAGCTGTGTGGTTGTTAATCGTTTTACTCACTAACTGTATTGGATGTATTATTTACTTAGTTGTAAGAGATTAATTTAGAAATAGTTATCTTAAAATCAACTATTTTTTTTATTTTTTATAAATAAACGCACTTAAAATTATTTTAATTATCAAGATTTGAGGTTTCTCCTTCAATTATGGTAAATTTTTTTAAAAAAATTAGGAAAAAGTTTTCTCGTTTTAGTTTACTTGTGTCTGATTTCAAACCTATTTTACTATCGCACCACCCAAATTGCGACCAATTTTCTAGCCATGTTTACCATATAGGCAAATATAAATTTTGTATTGGTTGTTTTACGCTTTACCCTTTCATATTAATAACAATTATTCTTACTTTATTATTAGTTGAATTAAATATCTACAATTTAGTGGTGTTATATCTAATGTCTTTTGTTTTTTTTACTCCAATTATCCTTAATATTTTAGGCTTAACAAAATATAAGTTTTTAAAAGTTTTCTCAAAAGCATTTAATGGTATAGGAGTAGGATTTCATATCGTTTCAATAATTTTCTTACCCCTTCCAATAATAATAAAAATTCTTGTCTTAGTGGAACTTAATTTTATTATTGGGGCTATAGCGTATATCAGATCAAATCAAATAAAAAAAGAGTGCTTAAAATGCGAATATAAAGGCGATTGGGATAATTGTCCCGCGTGGAAACCAATTAGAGATAAATTATACGAACACGGATTTAGAAAAATGAATAATAAAAAAGTTTTAAAATAGGTATAACTTTTAAATATTTGATCTTCAATTAAAAGTTATTATTAACATGTCAGTTCCCACAGCAATATTAGAAGGAAGAGTAAAACAATTCGTTAAATCTGAATCGGGCAATTTAGCCTTCATGCTCGAAGATAATCAAGGTAATGTGCATTATTGTTTTTCAGCAGGAAAAAAGCCAGTACTTAATTCATCAGACAATCTTGTCCTGATTGGTTCTTATCTTTCAGGTAGCAAATTTAGAATTAGTTTTATTCTAAATAGGACAAAAAATACAGAAGAAAACTTAATAGATACAAAATTCGATTGGACATTTAAAGTCTCTTTAACTGCAGCTATATTGGTCACATGCGGATTTGTGTTATATCTCTTTTTTTATCTGGCTTTTACACCAGTGGATCCTTATGGGAGTTATGTTTTTTCTTTTATAACTCTAATTATTTCACTCATTTACATTGTGGGACCAATAATAATTTTATGGGTACTAACTATAGTTTTTTCGAAATCGAGAAAAAATAGCTCTAAATTAGATAGAGAAATAATAAAACTGAAAGAAGAGTATTATAGTAAAGCACCATCTACTTCTACAAGAAAAACTGTGGATACTATAACGAAGCCAAATTTTTGCCCTAATTGTAGCGGAAAATTACCTGCTGAAGCGAAATTTTGCCCTAGTTGTGGTTCAGAATTCTAGATTCCTTATTTTAATATTCTTTAAACCTCTATTTATTTAGAAAATTAGAAATAATTTTCAAAATTTAAGATTTATTAATAGATAAAAATAATGAAAGGAAGCCCTATTTAGAAATGGATAAGAAAAGTCGTTTAAGAGTAGAAGATTACCCTTTAAGGCCAAAATATCATTTTATCGCCCCAGCTAATTGGATGAACGATCCAAACGGCCCCATTTACTATAAAGGAGAATATCACATTTTTTATCAGCATAACCCTTATGGAGCGCAATGGGGAAATGTTCATTGGGGTCACGCTAAAAGTAAAGATTTAGTTCAATGGGAACATTTACCAATAGCATTGATTCCCTCTGTAGATAAAGGTGAGACGCACTGTTTTTCAGGAAGTTGTATCGTTATTGACAACACACCAACAATATTGTACACTAGTATAGGCCCTAATAAACCACCAGCTACTGAAGCCGAACAATGGATTGCTACAAGCTCAGATGACATGGTGACTTGGCAAAAATACGAAAATAATCCTGTAATGGCCCATGAAATTCATAAGAAATTAGATGTAGGAGATTGGCGCGATCCTTTTGTATGGAAAGAAAGTAACGAATGGTACGCTGTTTTAGGAGGGCATTTAATTTCTCCAAGAAAACCTATAGTTTTACTTTATAAATCGTTGGACTTCTACACTTGGGAATTTGTTGGTCCATTATGTATCGAAGATAGGAAGAAGGGTAAGAATTGGGAATGTCCAAATTTCTTTCCAATCAGTGATAAATACGTACTTATTGTATCCCCCCACAATAAAGTTATCTACGCTGTAGGAGACTATAATAATAAATCCTTTACTCCAAATCATTGGCACATTTTAGATCACGGTCGTTTGTTCTATGCAACCAATTTAATGAAGGGCCCACGTGATAGAATCATCTTATGGGCTTGGATTCGTGCTATAGGCATTAAAGGATGGAACGGTTGTTTGTCCTTACCACGGATATTGAGTTTAGGTCCAGATAACAAGTTAAGATACGCCCCCTTACCTGAGCTCGAAAAATTGAGGAAAAAGCATTATAAATTTAGCAACATAGTAATTTCTCAAAATTTTAAGGCAATTTTAAAAAGAATTCGAAGTAAACATTTAGAAATCGTGATAAAGTTTGAATTACTTGATGCAAAATCTTTTGGAATTAATTTATTTGATTCCAAATCTATAGACCAAACTGAATCAATCGGATATGACCAATCAAATAACTTATTATGGTCTGGTAAAGATAAAGTTAATTTCATTCTTGAAAGCAATAGTAAGAAATTGAACTTGCATATATTTATTGACAATTCGATTATCGAAGTTTTTGCAAACCATCGTGAATGTATTACGGGTCAAATCGTTTCCAAACGCAACTTACCTTTTGCTATTGATCTATTTGCAACAGGAGGAAAAGTAAAAGTGAATTCTCTCGATATTTGGGAATTAAAATCAATTTGGAAATAATATAATACAAATTTATTTTCTTAATATAAAAATTTAGTAATAATAAGTATCAGTTTTGACGAAAAGCACACAAATATTTTTAATAAACGAATAAAAAAGGAATATTGTTAGGTATAGCTTTCTTGAGCTTCAAGCTCGTCATATTCTATCTCTCTCAACCTCATTCTCACTTCTCGAGGTGAGTACATAAGTTTTAATAGACTGATTACATTTTCGTGTATGGACTCAAGATTATCGGTAGCGCATTGATTATATATATTATTCTCTAAAAGATTAATATTAAAAATCTCTTTTAAGCCTGATAATGATTCTCTTATTTTATTATATTTATCATCAAATACATCGTCAATATTTCTTTTATTTACTTTTACAACCATTTTTCATCAATTCAATTTTTTTTTATGTTTCTATGATAGAAATATGATTTTTAATATTTAAATCATGACTTTTTTCGCACATTTTTGATAATAATGGGAATGATTTCGGAAATTTAAAGGAACGAAAACGGAAATTGCATTATCAATATCGTTAACTATTTTTGATAAATAATGCTGATATGCACTAAAAGTATAAATCACCTATAAAGAAAAAAGTCATTAATATAACTTTTATGTGATTTTTAAGTTTTCTTTTGACTAAAATTCAACAATTTCGTTAAGTAATGATTGTTTTTAGAAATTTTACCATCGATTTGAAAAAATAAAAAAAAATTATAGGATGTATTCGCTAAAACAAAATCAATAAGTTCCGTGTTATTATCAAATGAACTTTCATAATTGGGATTTTATTAGCATTGCTAAAAATGCAAAACACCATTAGATTGGGTAAATTGTTGCTATTTTAATAAAATATCCCAATCAAAATGTTCTTTTACGAGTTCCAAAACAAGTTCGATTTCTTCCTCTTGGATTCCGGGCCTTACGCGTTCCATGTTCCTTATTGTTGTGTAGGTGTCAGATGGGCTTAAGATTATGGGTATCTTTTTCTCGTTTGCCGCGTATATTACTTTAGCGTCTGGTTGCATAAAACCTGTCAAAACTAACGCCAAAACATTTGCCTCAATAGCCTCTAAAGCAATATCAGTACGATCTCCTCCTGTGATTACTACTACTCTTTTTACTTGGCGCAGGTATTTTAACGCGGCTTGAACATTCATTGCAAGGATAAGGTATGTCTCTACGATAGAATTTAACCCTTCAATTGTCGATTGATTTATAAGTTCGCCACCAATGGCTTCCATTAACTCTGAGACTCGGGGGGACAACAACTCTAAACTCTTTTCTATGAGCCCAATTATAGGAATATTATAGCGCTTAATATGATTTTCCTCTAGTTCTTCAATCCGCGCTTTATAATCGTAGTCAATCTTGTTAAAAATAACTCCTTTTATCTTTATATTTCTAAATTCAAAATATTTCTTCGCAAAAAACAAATTATCAATGCATTTATCGGACGATTCTGTTTGAATAAAAACTAATTCGTTGATTCCTAGAGCTTGGGCAACTGTAATATCATCCAACCCAACTCGGATGTATTTTTTAATACTCGGCGCCCCTTCGATAATGATGTAATCGTATGATTTACTCAACTCGACATACGCGTTTTTAATTATTTGGAGATTGTCTTCTTTTTTAGTCGCATCGATTAAATCAACGTAATAACAATCTGGAATTGACACAGGGCTAATAATATCGTACGGTAAGGTAGTTTTAAAAATTGTATTTTGAATAAATCCAACGTCTCTATCAGCTTTATCAGAAAAAGCTCCTTTAGGTTGGCCAATTGGTTTAAAATAAGCTACTTTTTTACCTTCTTCTTGTAACTTTGACATGATTCCAATCGTTAAAAGGCTTTTTCCAACATGTTCTCGCAATGAACATAAATATATTGATTTTATCATCTTTGATACCTTTTTTCTCTTCAAATTTTATTATATATTATTAATTTTTTATATTTTCTGATATTTCATTCTCGTGATATTGTTATTTTAAGGTCTACGGCTGAATAACCTTTCATAAAACTTAAAAGTGGGTTGATGTCTAATTCCATTATATCCGAGAAGTCATTAACTAATTGTGAAAGGCGTAATAGAACTTCAATTATTGATTCGATATCTGACGAGCTTTCGCCACGTACTCCTTGTAAAAGACTAAAGATTTTTGTTTTTTGAAGCATTTCTGCTGCGTTATCTTTAGTAAATTTGTAGGATAAAGCAAATGAAACGTCTTTAAGAAAATTAGCATAAATTCCACCAGATCCAACCATTATTAACGGTCCAAATTGGGCATCCCGCGACATGCCAATAATTAACTCGTTAACTTTCTTTTCTTGTTCAAAATTTACCATTTCTTGTATTTCTACGCCATAAATTTTGACATTTTGAGGACCAAACTTTTTTGCATTATCAACTATTTGAATGAACGCTTCAAAAGCTTTCTCTGGATTATCGATGTTTAATATTATACCACCCACATCCGTTTTATGTATTATTTGTGGGCTTGAGATTTTCATAACTGAATTTCCAATCTCTTTTTGGTATGCCATAGCTTCTCTGGGAGTTTTTGCTAATCTTGACTTTGGAGAAAGTATACCATAACATTCAAAAATTTCGCTTGTCTCGTAACTTAAAAGAACCGTTCTCTCATCATTTCTTACGTTATTAAATATCTCTT
>DAOUUT010000217.1 GCA_030668025.1 Promethearchaeota archaeon | reverse complement strand
TTTTAAACTCAGGAAGATATTTTTCAAGTGGATCATCTAAATCAAATTTCCCCTGTTCGTTAAGAATTAATGCAGCCAAACAAGTAATTGGTTTTGTCATCGAATATATTCGGAAGATATCATCAAAAGCAATTGGAATCTGATTTTCTTTATCTTTCCAACCAAATTTATTACAATATACCAGTTTATCTCGATGATAAATAGCACAAAGAACACAACCAGTTATGTTTTCATCTATATAAGTCTGAAATTCAAGTGATAGTTTTTTAAAAGCTGCAGGATTTATTTGTTTAATTTTCATTATAGTAAAAATAAATTCATCAATTTAGAATTATTTATTCAAATTTTCAGTAAATTTTAGTTTTGCGCTCTCGAAAAATTCGTATCCCTCTGAAAATGGGCATACTTTTATACAAACTGAACAACCTAAATTCTCGCTAAAATAAGGAAAACATTTTTTTATGTCAATACATGTGCTTCTTTTGCCTATTACTTTTTTTTCCTCCCAGATTGCGCCAACGGGACATTCTATAACGCATTTATTACAAGTTTTGCAATATTCTTCTATCCATTTGTGTTCTAAAGAGTCGGTAAATTCAAAACTCTTATTTTCTATGTAAATTGGTGCTAATCTTAGACGAGGGCCAAATTCCGGAGTAATTAATAACCCTTGACGACCTTGCCACCCCATACCAGATCTTCCTCCTAAGGGCGGCGTTAGAGTTAAACCCCTTAGAGGATGGTTAGACTGACATCGAATTCCTTGAGCTCTTAGCCAGTCAGCAATATCGTTGACTGCTCTTCCCAATATTGCGTAAATTCGCATTGCTTCTTTCCCAGCTGGTAGATTTGGAGCAGTATCGATCCTTTTTTTGTCCATCTCCATCATAAAGACAAGGACATAGGGAAATAGTACCAATTTATCTCTAAAAATTAGCTCTCTCGGTAATTTAGTGAATCCGATTTTGATAATCCCCCATTTATCGCGAGAATATCGGTTTAAATCCTCCCATAATTTAAGATTAATATTATCTTCAACATTTCGCGTAGGATCTTCTAGATAAGGATAAAGTACTTTGAAACTTTTTTTCACAGAAATCATTATTTTAATCATGTAATTTCCAGCAACAGCAGGTAAAGCCTTTACCATATTTTTTAACTGCTTTTTTCTGTTTATTTTAAGGTTTATTTCTTTTTTTGCTTTTAACTCATCGATTATCGTAAATCCATCTTGCGGAGAATTTTCCGACGCTTTTAAGACAGAGACGCCCGATTCCAAAGCATCTTTCATGAATTTTTGTTCAATTTTGAAAAAAAAATTATTTCGAGGCATGTTAATACTCTAATTCATTAACTTTGATATAAAATTATAGAAAAAAAAAAATGAAAGATTTTAAAAATTAGAGCTTAATTTGTTTTTTTAATAAAGTATTTTTCATAGAATTCAGCATTTTCTTGAAGTATTTTTTTTGAGCAGATCTTTCCGTGCCCAGGAATATATATATCAATGTCTTTTTCCATATAATTAATTAAAGTGTCACGAAGTCGTTGAGGATTCGAGGGAACTGGTGCGGGATCATTTGTTGTTGCCCAATTAGGGTCAGTTTCTTCAAAAAGCAGATCTCCCATGAAAACTATTTTTTCTTTTTCAAAATAGGCAATAAAATCTCCTGGGGTGTGAGCGGCTCCAATATATATTATCTGAACTTTATTCTCTGTCCCTTCTATTAAAAAAGAATCATTTATAATAAAATCTGGTGGTCTCAACTCAAAGTTTGACCCTAAAATTTCGTTATATGTATTAATATCGTTGTTCATTTCAAGAATCTTATTCGGTTCAGTCTCTTTGTTTATTTCTTCTTTTATTCTTTTTAATTCTCGAGTGGCAATTCCTTTATACCGTGTAAGAGTTTCTTCGGAATTTTTATGATATATTGATAATGTTTCGGAGCAACTGATGATAGGTGTTTCTATTGGAAATTTGCGATTACCAAATAAATGATCTGTGTGATAATGGCTATTTATAAGAAAAGACGGATCTTTTTTAGTAAACTCTTTAGAAGCTCTAATTAGATCATCAGTTGCGTATGGATCCATCATTGTGTCAAATATAACTAAATAATTGCCAAGATCAAAAAAACCAGCATTCGAAGATGGCAATTTTTCAGCTGTGATAGTAGCATAAATTCCTGTATTGAGCTCATATAGGTCAAAATAAATCGACTCAAAATCTAATTTCTTAATATCCATAATTTTCACGTTTAAGATAATGAAATTTAAATATTTATAGTTTGGATTATTGAAGTTCAACGGAACTTAGAATAAGATGCGAACTTGATGCAAATCACAATTATTACTCTTCCTATTTATTACTAAATGAAAAAAAAGGGAAATTTGATTAAGTAATTTCTTACGCCGATTCTTTTTGGACATAACTTATGATAATTAATCCTATTACCATTATAATACCTGCAGATATCATCGCCAAACCATATGCTGCTTTGCCGATTATATCATATGATAACATTACAACGCCCCAAACAAATGGACCTAGGGCTGCAGATAACCCTCCGCTTAACTTAGAAAAACCAAAAAACTCTCCGAACTTCTCTTTAGGAGCAAGTTCTGTTATCATGATTCGTTGTCCTACCCATGTCCCTCCTAAAGCTGGGCCTGCAATTACTCCCATGATAATACTAAATATAAATGGGATATTTGGACCAACTTCGATGGATGTGGTTGAAAATATTAATGCAACTCCAATCGTTAAAGCAACACCCCATAAAACTCCTACAAGGTAAAACGTTTTCTTTGCTCCGTGTTTTTTACCAAACTTTCCAATAGAGTATGTAAAAAAAACTGCCGAAAATGTGGCAATTATTATAAAAATTATAGCCCATTCGGTGGATCCACCTCCAATAATTAACCCATCAGTAACAAGTGGAGTCATATAAAAAACAATAACATTAGCAATGTTAGCGATACAGAAATAACCGATAATAAAAATAAACATTGATTTATGTTTTCTAATATCTTTAAAAGTACTACTTAACTGCTTAAAAGTATTACCGATTAATTTACCTACAGGAGGTCTTTTACTTTTTTTCTGTTTTTCACGAACAAAAAGAAAGGGTATAGCACATAGTAAAAATAGAATCATGGGTACAACAAATGTGATCCAACTGCTGGTATAGCCATATGATAATGGGGGGTCATTAGGATTAGAATTCATATCACCCAATATGAATACTAAAGGCAACATGATAAAGAGAGCCATGATCGTACCAATGTAGCCCCAAGCGACTCCAAATCCCGCAACTTTTTCAATATCTTCCCTTTTAGCAATAAATGGAAGCATTGACTCATAGAACATTAAACTAAATTGATAAGCGACATTTGCTATAATAAAAAATACAATAACCATTGTAAGATCTTGTGTAAATCCTATTAGACTGGCAAAAAGAATGATAATCCCTGTTAGGCTTATAACAAAAGGTTTACGTTTTCCTACAGTATCACTGAGCGCTCCTAAAAAAGGTATACAAATAGCCACTCCTATCTGCATAACAAAGGCAACTACACCAAAGAGAAAGAAAATATTACCATAAGAAATTCCATGTTCGACTTGGCCTATTACAAGTATATAACGATTAATTATTAGGCTAACAATTACCATGGAATAAATCGTATTTGCCAAATCGTACATAGACCAGCAAAACACATTACGCTTAGATGTTGTAGTTTCTACTTCTATTTCTTCGTTCTTCATATCTAACGACATTTTAATCATTTTATTTTGATAATTTAAATTAATAGATTTTATAATCCATTTTTCTAAATAAGTGTTCTTCAGATTCTAAAAAAAATCAAAATAAGATTCTTATTTTTTCTATAGAGGTTTAGCTAAAATCGCTTTTACTCGTAGATTCTTGAAATAAGTTTTATTAAATAGAAAATTGTATACAAATGACTTCTAAGCTAAAATAAAATTACATTAAAATTTAAAATATGTGGGGTAGTGCTAAAAATACTTATTAAATCATTTTTTTTCAATTAATTTTTAGGTTGATTTATATTAATAAACTGATTAATTAAAATAATAAATTAAAAAAGCGATTTCTAAAAAAAAACAATTAAAGCCATAAAGGTTGCATAAAATGGATAAATTTAGGATTTTAGGACGAGTAATGATTATTTCTGGGATTATATTAGTGATTTCTGGAATAAGTTTTATAGTATTAGGGATTTTTGATGGACCAACTATGGATATGGATTTTGACGAGTTTGCCGCAGCAATGGAACTATCTGGAAGAAATTCAATGATGGGTATATTAATGACTGCAGGTGGATTTTTTTTACTCATGCCAGGAATATACGTACAATCTCATGGTGGTTCTTTAACTGGAAAAGATAAATTATCGTCTGAAAGAACTTCAAATATTTATGCTGATGCTAGTCCAACTTTAAAAGGGAAGGCTTCCAAAGATATTATTATTTGTCCATTCTGTCAAAAAGAGTATAAAAGGGGATTAAACATTTGTCCTGAATGTGGTTCTGAATTATGATTGATTTTTTTTATTTTATTAAATTAGATTTTTCCACTAAAAATTTAAAAAAATGAGAATAATGGATGAAAAAGAATTAGAAAAAATTGAAGAAATTCTCTTTATTAGTGTCGAACAAAGATTTGGTAAAATGTTTAAAATGATGCTTTATAAAAAGAAAAAAATAAAAGATTTTTTTATGATATTAGTAAAAGCGTTTGTACGGTGTTTATATTACGCTGAAGATGAAATGTTTTTAAAAGATATTGCAGCAATAATAAGAGCAGAAGCTATGTATGTCATGGATGAACCATTAGTTGCTATTGGTAGCACAGCTCAAATGCAGCTTTCAGAAAATCTCGAGAATGTCATTGATAATGAAATTCATAGATGGTTTATGATTTTAGCAGAGAATAATAAATTACCTCCTGGAAGTGAATATCATAGATTTACAGGAAAATTCGTTAAAAAATAAATATCCTATATTTTTTTCTTTTATTTACAGATATTAGCAACTTCTTATTTTTTGCCCCAAAAAAACCCATATTGTAATAATATTAAATTATTTAGCTTTTAATTTCTTAATTATAATGGTTTGGCTAAGATTACTTTTACTCTAAGATTCTTAAAATCGCTCGTTGGAGCAGGTTTAATTAAACATACAGTGTCAGCACCTCTACCAGTACCTCCAACTGCGATTATGTCTCTTTCAAGGTCGGGAATTAGTCCTGCGTCGCAAATTGTCGCTGATATCTCGATGCAAACCTTAACTCCTGGACTAAAGTGGTATCCTATCATCTTAGCTAATAAGTCAACAAATTGCCAAGCCTCTTTTTTCAACCTTATTCCTCTTTCAATACCACTCATTGAATGTGTCCCAATATGAAATTTTAAGCCTAGTTCTTTAAGACTATACAAATTTTGCTCTGGAAATTCTTGTCTTGTTGTACTGTTTACAAAATAGTAGGCATGGGTCACAATCATTATGTTATAGATTTTTGGGTTAAAAATTTCTGCAGCTTTTTCAGCGGTATTTCCTGTGGTACTGGCGATGACGATATCCTTTATACCAAATTGATCGGCGTAATTTTTCGCAATTTTTAAAGCTTTATCAGTATTCTGCGGGCCCCCCTTCTCAAAATACGTAACTTCTAAATTTAAATCTGCCATATATAAAAACTCCTTTTTTTTTATTTATAATATCTAATTAATCTAATAAATAATAAAATTTAATAAAAAATGAACTTAAACCTTATTTGGTTTTTTACAAAAATATCAAAAAAAGAAAAATGTATTATAGAAATAGTTATTTAACTATTATTATTTAATTTTTTTAGCTTCTTCAATCCAATCTTCAACCATTTTTAGTGTTGGAGGTCTTCTAAACATATCAGGTTTTTCTTTATCTAATTTCGTTATTCGATCTAGGGTGTTATTAGGATTACGTTGAGCAAATTCTTTAACTGAATCAATTCCAATTTCATTAATGACTTCAGCATATTCTGGACCTATGCCTCCAATTCTCATTAAATCAGCGTGTTCTGCCCACTTATCTATTAATTTTTCTGAAATCTTTGTCTTTTCTGCTAATTGTTTAATTCCATCTTTGTCTAATCCTAGTAAACTCTCAACGTCAAGAATTCCTGCGGTTTCCATTTTTGTTCCATATTTTTTACCGATCCCCTCAATTTCAATAATCGGAGTTTCTTTAGGGGCTGTCTTAGTTTTTTTCACATCGTACATTTCTTTTGCCTCATTAATCCAACCTTCAATATCTTCGACTTTAGGTATTTTTCTAATAACATCAGGTTGTTTCTTATCAAGCTCAATAATTTTATCTAAGGTATTCTGAGGATTTCGATAAGCAAGTTCTCGTGAAGAATCAAT
>DAOUUT010000026.1 GCA_030668025.1 Promethearchaeota archaeon | reverse complement strand
CTTAAGCTGTTTAGAATGCGCATTGAGTGCTATATTTATGTTTAGTGGAATTCTAATTGTAATCTTTTGGATTCTTAATTATTTCACATTATCGGGCCTTTACGATCTTGACAATGCTTCAGTTGAGAAAGACACCCCTAATAAATTGATAGCGATATTTCTAAGAAATTCAATGATCGTTATATTTATATGTTGGATTCTAGCTGAATTTTTAATTCCTCCAGTTATTGGAGGGGGTGGAAAGGGTGGTGGACGAAGTCCTAGATTAAGAAGTAGTCGTAGCGGTTCTGGTAAAAAGGAAGTAAAACCTTATCGAAAATTTAAAGATATTTATGCAGAGTATGAAGCAAAAGATAGTTTGTGGAATAAACACGATCTTTTGTAAATGAATAACTTATTTTTTTTTTATTTACTTTATTTTCTTACTAATAGTTAGGAAGGAGTAAAAAAATTTTTAATTTATAAATAATTTATTAATTTAAAAATTAATTTTAAAATTGAATTGAAAGATTCATTAGTAGTTTTGCCTCCGTGGCTTAGCGGTATTGCGTTGCCTTGGTAAGGCAAAGGTCGCGGGTTCAAAAGAAGGAAACATTTTGTTTCATTTGGAAATTCCCGCCGGAGGCTTTCTTATTTCTTTTTAATTCTTTTAATAAAACAAAAAAGATAATAATAATTTTAAATTAGGTTAATAATATAATATATTTAATTTGCCGGTGTGGCTTAGCTTGGTTATAAAACATTTGAATATTCGAATGTTTAATAAGCGCCAGACTCATAATCCTACTGAAGAAATGGGTCGGACTGGATGTAATCTGGATGTCGAGAGCTCAAATCTCTCCACCGGCATTTAAACTCATTTCATTTTTTGGATTTCGTCTAATTTAAATATGCTTATTATAAATCAAAAAAAGGAAAAAATTTAACTCCAAAGATCCAATGGATGAAAGAAGAAGCTAAAAAAATTATCTTAAAAATTGACAAACATGATGGAGAGTTCTGTATCTCCATAATTCAATTAGCCGAGATTGTAAATCTTCTTAAGCAAGCTATGTCATGGGAAGCTTTGCGGCAATTTTTATTAGGAATTATATCAAATAATTCTATTGAGATAATCGAAGTGTCAAATTTGATGTATATTAACTCAATAGATAAAATTACGAAATATAATATGGATTCAAATGACATTTCTGCTTACTTAATTATGAAAGAAAAAGGTGTTAATCAAATTTTCACTTTCGATAAACAATTTCGGAAACTAAAAGATATTAGTTGTTTACCGCAATTTCCTAACAAATTCAAATAAATTATTAAATTTTTCGAATAAAGAAATTTAGTGTAGAAATAATTAAAACTACTTTTTTTTTATTTAAAACAAAACCTAAAATGTTTTTTATCTCAATATCTTAAAGTTAATTGTTATGGAAAGATTTATTTCAAAAAAAATTTCTTCCGAAGAATTGGCAATATTAGACAATAATTCTGAATGGTTAGGAATTCCAAAAAGCCATTTAATGGAATGCGCAGGGTATTCTTTCGCAACAGAAATAGTATCCCAGGGTTATTTAAAGGAAAACTCAAAAGTTGCTATTTTTTGTGGAACGGGAAATAATGGTGGAGATGGGTTCGTTATCGCGCGTCATTTGTCTTCTTTCGGAGCGAAAGTATTGGTAGTCCTAGTCGGAAGCCCTGAAAAAATAAGAACGGAAGAAGCTCAACTCAATTGGAACATAATGCGTAACAATCTAACTTACTCGATTAAAATAGAATTTATTAAAGATTCTACGGATGTAAAAAAGATTGGATCTATTATTGAAAAAGATCAAAGTTATAGGTTAATTATAGATGGATTACTCGGTACGGGAATAAAAGGACACATTAGAGAACCAATTTCATCAACAATAGACCTCATAAATAATATACGGGAAAAAGAAAGAGAGCGTATTAAAGTTGTCTCTATTGATGTACCCTCTGGTTTGGATCCCGATACTGGAGAGGTTCCAGACAAAGTTATTAATACAGATTTAGTAATAACATTCCATAGAATTAAAAAAGGCATGAAAACTGGAAAGTATCAAATAATAATAAAATCTATTGGGATCCCACAAGAAGCAAGTATCTTTGTTGGAAAAGGTGATTTAATCCCAACTTTGAAATCAAGAAAAGTTGATAACCACAAGGGTGAATTTGGAAGGGTTTTGGTTATTGGTGGCTCAAAGAATTATTCTGGAGCGCCTGCTTACGCCTCGTTAGCAAGTATTCGTTTTGGATGCGATTTAGTTATAACTTACGTTCCAGAAGTGGTTGGAAACGTAGTAAGAAGTTATTCTCCAAACATGATAGTAAGGACAAGTCCAGGAGATTGGTTAACTACAAAAGCTTTAGACGAAATTTTATGGTTAGTTGATTGGGCAAACACTATAATTATTGGTCCAGGATTAGGAACTGAAAAGGCAAGCGAGGAACTCCTAATTAAAGTATTAGAACCATTTAAAAATAAGGATAAATCAATTGTTATAGACGCAGATGCTTTAAAATTAATCAAAAACCATCTCGATTTGATAAAGGGAAAAAATGTGATTTTAACTCCTCACGAAGGAGAATTGAAAATTATGACGGGTATTGAGTTGCCACACTATGACGAAATAGAACTGAGGGGGGCCGAGATATTTAACTTAGCTAAAAAACTAGGAGTTACATTATTAGTAAAAGGACCATATGACTACATTAGCAACGGTAAAAAATTAAAAATAAATAGAACTGGTTGCCCAGAAATGTCCATTGGTGGAACTGGCGATGTGTTAGCGGGATTGTGCGCTAGTTTTTTAACTATCGGAAATAGTCCGTTCCAATCTGCGTGCTCTGCCGCTTTTTTAAATGGTTATATAGGAGAATCTTGTAAGAAATCGATAGGACCTAGATTTACGGCAATGGATTTGATAAATAACATAAATGACGGAATTTTGAGTTTAAAAAATTAATAAAATTTCTTTGTCAAATGACAACTATAGAAGGTTATTTAGCTTGTTTTACGCATATTATTTTTTAATAAAAGTTTATTAACACCTAATTTATTATTATAGTATTAAATTAATGTCCTTTTTAAATCACAGAAAATTAGTTGGTTGAGAGTAAATTGGGAACTCAAGTATTCAAAATATTACCAGATGGAAACACAGAAGAAAACAAAACAGAAGGCCCTATAAAAGATATTCTAAAAACGGAAGAGTGCTATGTAATAGTTTCTGACGAATACCGTAAAGTTTATTTGTGGAAAGGTATTGGGAGTAATGTTAGATCGAAATTTATAGGTGCAAAGCGCAGCCAAGATATACGCGGTCAGGTAGGTATGCATTTTGGGGTTGTTCCTCTCGACGAGGGGGACGAAGACTCAGATTTTCTCAAGTTAATTGGTGGGAAGACCGAAGGAGGTATTGCAAAGGAGATAAAAGCAGAAGAAGGACAAACAACAGCTTCTGCTGCAACAAAGCATCCCTTAAGAGAGAAAAATGTATTTGGGTCACCTAAACCTGCAGCAGGAATGAATATAGCTGGGTCTAGAGATAGAGGGGGTCAAAACACAGGACCTTTGTATACGGGTAAAGAGTCGTTTTCCACGCTTATGCAAGACGAAACACACGTGGACTTTAACGAAATTATGCAAAAATTAGAAGCTATCAAAATACCTGATGGATTTGAAAGAGAATTAATAATTATCGGAAATCACGCATACTCTGTAGTTGAAAGAGTTCAAACATTTTTGGGTAAAAAACAAGTATCAAAAGAGATTTCAAAAGTTGGAGCCATTCCAGAAGGCGTATTTTTTGCCGAGGATTATTCTCCAAGAATTTTATCAGAGAATGGAAAGATTTTAGCTATAGAATTTCTTAAACATACAAGTGGACCTATGGATGTTAAAGTAGAGTATAAATCTAAGAAAGAAATTTTAAAAAATCAGATAAAAACTCAGCTCGAAGGTAATTAGAACTTTTCTTTAACCATATTCTTTTATTTAATTTTTTATTGAGTTTTAAATAAACTTTAAAACAATTTAACCTATTAATTGAAATAATATAAATTTTTAAGTTCGAAACTTCTATTTTATATTAAATAAAGAATAATAAAAAGATCAATTAAGAGCCAGAGATTATTCAAATGAGCGATTTAAGCCAAGATCAAGCCCATAGCTTATCGATATTTCTTGGTAATATTACCGAGCACACTGAATTAGAAGCCCTTGCCTTAGTAACCCGTGATGGTTTGCGCTTAGCTTTTTCTTGCATCCCGGATTACGATGTGGACCCCGATTTATTTTCGAGTTTAAGTGCTGTAGTAATGCAGAGTGGTTATGATGCAATAGAATCATTAGGGTATAATAATATGTTAGAAGTGGTTTTAAGAGGAGATAGAGCGTTTATAATTTTAAGTGGAGCAGGTAGGTTTTTCCTAATGGGAGGAAGCAGAAAAATTGAAGATTTGGGGAAAATTGTATCTGTATTCCGCTACTATGCGGGAGAAATTTCAAAAAGATATCCTTAAACATACCTTTTATTTTTAAATAATTTGTAATAAGAAGATATTATGCGAATTTTTTAATAGAGAAACTTTGACATATATTTATATACTCTTAAAAAAAATTATTGATGGTTATGTCTGAAATTAAGATTTTTGTTGATATTAACGAAAGTACCACCAATAAAGTGGTGATTTGTCAAGAAAATGCTAATAAATTAGGAATTAAAAATGGAGCTTCAGTTGAAGTTGAAAATCCAAATAATAACAAAAAGACAGCGGCTGTTATCGAAATTTCAAATATGGTACTAGATTTTGCGGGCCAAGTTTCTAAAAACATTGTAGATGCCCTCGAGTTTACGGGAGTTGAGTTAATTATCCGCCCAACGAGTAGTATGGGTTTAAATGTCCCTAAATTACAAATTCCGAAGGTCATAGTTCCGAAATCAGTAGTACAGACTCCTTCAACCTCTAAACCGGGATTAACGCCATTACCAACGAGACCCCCCCAATTAATGCCGTCTAGACCTACGCCTCAACCGATTGCTGCGCCACTTCCTCAAACTCCACCACCTTCAGAACCTCAGCCTGTTCCGGGATACATGCCAATTCCAGTTCAACAACCAGCACCTACTCCCCCACCTCAATTTGTTGCCGGTCACATACCAATTCCAGCTCAACAACCAGTATCGGACCCAGTACCAGAACCAACTTTAGCACCAGCACCTCAATTAACCCCGACGCCAATCCCCTTGTCACCAACCCCCTTACCACAAGTTCCGTTACCTCAGATACCTCAGCCTATCCCAAGTCAAGCCCCACTTCCAACTCCTAAACAAGAATTGGATGTAACTAAAGCTCCTGTTGATCCTTACTCTAATAGAATCGATGTTAATATATTAAGAAGTCAAAAAAATGGTGTTGTATTAACTCCAACTGAAGATAATTCTATTGAGGGTGGGAGAGTTCAGCTTAGTAATACAGTTATCCAACAGTTAGGTCTTGGGCAAAGTATGCTAATAGCATGGGAAGATCCAATTACACGCATTATGGGTTCTGCCAGGATTGATCAGGCAATGATCGGTCCTACAGAAATTAGAATGAGTAGAGATACTAAAGAAGACACAAATGTTCAATCCCAACAGATTGTAGTGTATTCCACCGAACCACCCGTTCAAAAAACGTCTCAAATTATGTTAGAAGTACAATCACAACCGAACTTAATAGGATACACGCTTGTAAGCCCTAGAACGCAACACATGCTTTCACTTGTACAAGATAGCGTACTTACTTTTGAGGACGAGCTTACTGGGGCAATTGGAGCCGGGAAAGTAGAAATACTAGAATCCGTACCAGATAACACCATCATTGTCGATAGTGAAATTCTGGAAGCTTCTGGAATAGGAAGTTTTGACATTAAAGTGTCCAAAAATGTTAGACCTATAATACCATTACAAAACATCTCGCTTGGAATTTCGCCAATCTCGGGCGAAAACATGTGGGAGATTATTAGCACCGCTCGGCAGAACATCGACTCACTAAAAGGTTGGTTAGCTAATTATATAATCTTTAAAGGAATAAAATTAAGGTGGAACGCTGTAAATATAGGGTGCTCAATTCTTGCAACTACTCCAGATTTAACAGGCGACATATTAGCACAAGTTACTGAAAATACCGCAATAAATTTGACACCTACTGGCTTAGTCCCATTCAACGCCATATTGATCATTGATATTAGCCGATCCATGATGGCAAGGGACGTAGCTATTAGAAACATTGCCCCCGCAATTGAGGGGATAAAAGCAGCAATGGAATCGAGAGAAATTCAAGATTTTTTAAAGCATTTCAAAGAAGGCGTTTACGTCCCTCGGAGAATTTCTGCAGCTTTCGCGGCAGTTCTTTTCTTAAGTGAGAAAGTTGGACGCGGTTTTGGCGAAAAAGTATCAATAATTCGCTTTGCAGATGAAGCTCAATTGCTCCCCTTCGGTAATAGTTTTTATATGGACTCAGCAAGCGGAAAGAAAGGAATTTTAGAGGAAGCGGCAAGGATGGTGGTAGATCGTATAGGAAATGCTTACGGCCAAAGTACCAATATGAGTGAAGCAATGGTAAAAGCCCACCAAGTCGTTTTGGAATTCGATAAAATGAGTCAAGGTAATCCACAACCTACTATGATCGTGTTGTTAACTGACGGTGTACCAACGGATCCTGAAAGGTTCCTAAAATCAATAAAGCCTTTCGCCGAGATGTCTAATGTTATATTATATATTGTCGGTTTAGGGAACCCAGATAGGGAGTTAATGATTCGTGCATCCCATTTATGTGGTGGCGAATATTTCGAACCAGCAGATGCGGGAGAATTATTAATTTGGTATTCAAAACGTGCTAGAGATCTAACCATAAAGATGAAAGCCCACAAAGAATAATTGAAAAGAAAGAAACTTTTTAATTTTTTAGTATTTTATCGTTAAAGTCTAATTAAATAGTCTTTCCAAACGAATCTGAAATGAATGATAATACTAAGAAAATTCCTATTTTATTTTTAATTCCTTTTTCTCTTTGTTCACTTTCTATAAAATTTTTATACTTATAATTTAATAATAACTATAAGAAAAATACTTAATTTGTGTCAAACCAATGAAAGAAGTTAAAATTCTTACAATAGACGAACGTGGTAGAATAGTTATTCCACAAATCGTAAGAAAGTCCTTAGGAATTACCACAAATTCGCAATTAATGATGATTAGCGACTCTGAAACTAAAGAAATCAAAATATCTCCAATTGGTTTACGAGATGAGAGGAATCTTATTAAATTAAGAATTACAATGGGAGATACACCTGGAGCGTTAGCAAAATTAGCAACTACTTTCGGAGATTTAAAACTAAGTATGATGTATAGCGAAGCTGTAATCGTTGAAAAAGACAAAACTGCAGTGTGGACGGTAATTTCAGAAAGTCCAAGTTTTACTATAGAAGAACTCGAAAAAATTTTAAAAGAAAAAGGAGAAGCTCTTAAAGTAGAATTTCTATCTTTGGAATAAGATATATCTCAGAATTATAAAATCGATGTTTAAGTCTTATGGCTAAAAAAAAGAAGAAAGAGAAGAAAATTGTAGAAGAAAAAGCTCCTAACTACACTTTAGATAACATCTTGAAATCGTCGAAAAAGACAGAATCAACATTGCAAGGATTACTGAAAGCCTTTTCTGAAGATAAAGGGTTTATTTCTCCAAAAGAAGAAGAAAAAATTTCACCTCAGCTTTCTTATGAAGTCAAGAAGAAAATAGCAGAAGATTACATGATAGAAGACATTCCGCTTACCGAGAGAAAGGCCGTTAAAAAGGAGGAGCCCGTTAAAAAGAAAGAGCCCGTTAAAAAGAAAGAGCCCGTTAAAAAGAAAGAGCCCGTTAAAAAGAAAGAGCCCGTTAAAAAGGAGGAGGCCGTTAAAAAGGAGGAGCCCGTTAAAAAAGAGGAGCCCGTTAAAAAAGAGGAGCCCGTTAAAAAAGAGGAGCTCGTTAAAAAGATCTCTGAAGAAAATGAAAAGCCGGCGGTGGAAGTCTCTACACCGCCCCCTAGCACCATTGAAACACCGTCAGTCTCTAAGAGGGAGGAAATTTACATTAAATTAGCGGGTTTTTTTGAAGAAACATTTATTGGTTATGTTGATCGTTATAACCAATGGGAGAATTCTATATCTTCAATCCTTGCAATACTTAGAAAAATGAGAAAGATAACAAAGAAAAACACCGAAGACTTATCTACGACGATAAATAACTTATTTGATAAAATTCGATACAATTTGGAACAATTTAAGATAAAACGCGAGGAAGTTGAAAAAGTTACAGGGGTTGACGTTGAAGCTATGTCCGGTGAATTTAAAATGGTTTTAGGGTTATTAGAATTGCAAGTGAAGGAATATCAATTAAAAAAATTATCGGATGATTACATCCATCAACTACAAACTTTCTCATAAAGATATTACTTAAGATCATTTTTATATTAAATAATTAAAAAAAATATTATGTCAGATACTGATAACGATCAATTAGTTCCATTGATTCTCGATATAGGTTACAATAATTTTAGGATGGGATGGGCTGGAAACGATTTTCCAGACATTATTGCTCCGAGCGTATATGTTAATATTTCTGATAACTTATTCAAGTCTGATGTTATTAATGGATTAGAAGATATTTTTTTAGATACGAATAATCAAGCCCCTTTAGTAGGACATGATGCCTTAAAATATAAAAGCATTTTGAAAATACACGAATTTAGAAAAGAAAACAATTATAACATTCTTCTAAAGTTTTTTTATCATTATTACCAACAATTAAAGATATCAGAAGAGTTGCGGTTTAAACAACCAATAATCATTATTTCTCCATTTTACAAATCAGAGTTAGAAAAAACAAAGCTTCAAGAAATTTACTTTAACTCGTTGAATTTCCCTTATCTTCTATTTTTATCAGAAAGTCAGGCAATTTTATCCACTTTACAGAAATCCAGTGGTGTAATCGTTAATATCGGAGAATCTAATACTTATATCTCCACAATCTTTCATGGATTTACAAACATAATGGCGCGTGATATGTTTCCGGTTACCGGAAAAGATTTAACTAGCTATCTTCTTAATTTAATTTTAAGCAAAATTGGTGTTAACAAAAATATTTATCTTGATAAGGCAATCGCAAAAGAGATTAAAGAACGATTGTCTTTATGTATATTAGATCCTACGGGAGAAAAAAAAAGAGTAAAAGAAGGATTAACCAAATACGATCGGATAGTAGATTTACCAGATGGATCTAAGCTAAAATTAAGCTCAGAACGGTTTTTACTATCAGAACCTTTATTTGATCCGAAGATCATTCATATTGATTATATTGGTTTAGCTGAGGCTATTTCTAAAGTAATAAAGACATGGGATAGAGAAAATTGGGAAGAACTTCTTTCAAATGTTGTCCTTTCAGGAGGAAGTAGCTTGATACCTGGTTTAGGTGAAAGACTAAAAGTAGAATTGCAGAAATACTTCTCGGAAAAGCTAAAAAATAAAATAACAGTGGTGACAGCCTCAGGAAGGGAAAATATGGGCTGGATAGGGGCTTCAATTCTTTATTCGAAAAATCAATTAAAAAAAGGATGGTTAAATAACCCTAAACTTCAAGATTCTAATCAAAAACAAAAAGATCAAACGAGCTCTTAAAATATTAATTAAAATAATTAGCATAAATGGTTTCAATGTCTATTAACTTAAATTTAAAGACAAATTTCTTAAAAGATTTTCAACAAAGAATAATACAAGGAAGAAGATTATTGCAATCAGCTAATCATTTATGGGCTGATCGCTTATTAACTGATTTGTATTTTGAGATAGAAAGAACTGATTGGCTCGATGTCCAGAAAAAACACCAACTAACTATGATAATATCAAATTCTTGGTGGATATACATCAATTCCTTGACGCGTAAAACTGACGAGGAGCCCAAAATAGATCTTATTAGATATATAGACGCTTACAAAAGATTTTTCTCGTTTTTATCAAAATTAGACGATTTCTATCTTTTCAATAATTTTGTAACCAACTTGTTGAAATCGTTTATTACAATGGATGAGTTATCTCAAACGGGTATAACTAAATTCATAAACTCTTTCTGCGTTAAAGTAACTGAAAGAGAGGAGTATATTAAACTGATTGAATTACAAATAGTTTTAATGCATTTAAGAAAGTCTGTTATTCCACAAGAATATTTTCATTTAAGTTTGGAAGTTTTAGGCAGAATATTATTTAAACTAGAACCTGGGAAAAGGGTTTTATTTCTTTATATTGTTATAGAAAATGTTAATATACATTATCATCTCATAGAGAACTCCAAAGATTTCGTAAAAGATATGAAAAACTTATTAGTAAATCGGATTCCAGGGTATTTAAAAAATGAATTTAGTAATTTAAGCAAAATCTCAATAAATGAAAGAAATTTTAATACGATTTTAGTAAATTTAGAGGAATTAATCTATTATTTAAACGATATTGGAGAATACACTTGGATAATCATTATCATTAAAAATTTATTTTCAAAAATTCGTGAATTTCAATCCTACGATGACGCAGTTACGTATATTAGGAAATTCATAAACTTCGCACTTTCAAGGAATAGATTTGAAATAGCTTTTGAGATCTATGATTTCTTAGAAGATCTGTTTATGTACCAAACGGATCTTGGATATGATAATATTTTAATTGAATTATGGGTTGAAGCTTCCAAAAAATTCGTAGAAATGAAAGAGAAAAAATATTTATTGCAATCTCTTGAAAAATTAAACACTCATCTGAAAATTCCTCAAAACAATGCTCAATTATATCATTATTTTTACACTTGTAATTTCTTATGGCAATTTAAGACAATATTCTTCTCGTTAGAGCAGAGAGATTTCTGGAGAATGATGTTTTATCGTGCTTTATATGAGGAAAAGGATTTCAATCTCGCTCAAAGAATACTACCTTACTTAGAAACGGATTTGAAGGCGTTGATTACCGATCCACTTCTACTGTATAACGAAACAGAATCATTTAAAAGAGATATCTATTCTTTTGAAGAAGACGAGCTTTTTTTTAAGGGATTTGAAGAAGGCTTTATAATAAAACAAATGATATTTAGGATAAATGCTGAAGGATTAATATCTATTCGAATGATTTCTCAAGAAAATAAAATAGTTGAAGGAAAAATCTTTGACGAGTATTGGAATGATGCTCATATTCTTGACATTTACAACGATATCTTCTCTGGTAACATAGAAAAAAAGTACAACTTTACAATAAATGAATTTGGTCGATTGTTATATGTTTTTCTTCCTAATAAAATTAGAACTTTTTTTAAACAATTTGAGATAAAGGCTTTAAATTTTACTCCTGAAATCTATTTTATTTTAGACGAAATGACAATCCCTTTCGATCTAATTTACGATAAGAGCTTTTTCTTATTAAAATATTCCATTAGTTACACAATTGGAGAACCTCCATTAGGAGGTATAACTTTTGGTCGTGAGACTGAAGAAAATAAAGAAGGTTTAAAGGTCCAGAATAAATTTAATGTACTTATAATAGAAAGCATTAATAATACAGATCCCGTTAAATGGAATGAAGAACTTAAACGTAAAGAGATAATATTTCCATTTGAAGATGGAATAAACGAATTTAATTACATTACAGAATTTTTTAATGGTCGAGAAGAAATAAACCAAATTACCGTTTTAGCAGGACCAGACTCTACTCGAGAAAAGATATTATCACATATAGCTGGTGGAGCGAACCATATAATCCATTTTGTAGGAAATATCTTTTACTCCAAGTGGAATCCCCGTGATAGCTTTTTTCTGACTAATGACAACGAAATCGTTACGTTTAAAGATATCAATAATTCAATACAAGGGAGTAAATCTAATATGAATCCTTTCTTGTTTTTCAACTCTCAAATATATGATATTAAAGGAAAGAAGTTAAAAAACACTTTAAGAATTTTCGGAGAAATTGTAGAACATTTTGATTACGATAAAATCATAGGCATTATATCGAGAAATTATCCTCTTTTTGACGATGAAACAAAAGAAATAATCGCAAATTTTTACATTAATTTGTTCAGTTATCGGAGTCAAGGAGTTTCGCTCTTAAAAGCTCGCCAATTATGTATGGCAAATAAAATGACTAAACTCGTAGAACAAAACTTTAAAGATTTATCCACTGAGGATGGTACTAAAAACATCGATCTAAAGGGTTCTTTAGCAATATCAAGCTATAAGCTTTTTGGAAAGCCGTGGAAAAAATTAAGCTAAAGTATCATATTTATTTATTCATATTAAAATTTAATATTATAAAAGATTAGTTGATAGATTTGTCTGAAAGAATTATCGAACTCCGGGTTGAAAACGACCGCCTTAGAAGAGAAGTTCAAAAATTAGAGAATAAGGTTTTATCGCTAGTAGGAACGATAAACTTAGAATCTTCAGGGGGTCAAGAAGGCAAGAATATAATTAACGAGCGTTTAATTAATCTAATTACCTCTACAAAACAACAGTTAAATATACTTACTCCTAAGATTGATAGATTCTACGCTAATGCGGTAAAGAAGTTAACTCAGAAAAGAATTCCAATTTTAATAATTACTAACGATAGAGGTAGATTCCAAAAGCTTATCAAGAAGTTTACGACGACCTAAAAGTAACCTCTGGAGTAAGTATTGTAAACAATCCTAACATTAGACATTTGTTAGTTTTCAATTCTGAAGAAGCTATTTATTCGGGTGGTTCATTAGTTAAGGAAGAACTTGAAAAATCGGTTATGATTATTACTATAATTAAGGAAGCTGCTAAGTTGAGAAAAATAGCAGAAATTTTTAGCTTAATGCTCCCATCATTTATGCGCGGTAAGTAAGTAAATAAACTTTTATTATTTATAATTAATATATTAGTATTTTTCGGAGATATTAATCTTTAAGTCTGAAATATATAAAAATTTAGTTAGAGATGACAGAAAACACAGTAGGTAAAAAAATACGAAAGAAAAAAAAAATTGAAGCTATATTTTTAGAGCAAAAGAAAGATATTAAGTCTAATTCTGAAGATATATTCGATTGGGATTTTATACTTGATAGAGAATGGTTGAGAACGAAAAAGTAAAATTAATTGATTCAAAAAAAATTTCTGAACTTTTTGGAAAAAATTCAGATATTTATAACAAGATCACTAATTTTCTGGAAAAACAAGCGAAATTAGATAATTTAGAATTCCAAAAGAAATATCAGCTTTGGAAATCGATTTTTAAGCGCATTTATGGTAAAGATATTGATCATTCTCTTTTTCTAAAACACTCCTACTTTGCACTGATTCTAAAGCTTTTAGTAGTGAGAAAATTAAGCGTTCAAGGAAAAGAAAATCTTAAAAAATTTTATCAGGATCATAATTTAGGTGAACTAAAATATTTTTTTTGTCCAGATCTCAAAAAAGATGTTATTAACGAAGTACAAATATTATTAAAAGATTCTCGTTTTGCTTGTCACGATCTCTTCCAAAAATTGTATCAGCAAGTTTTCTTTATTATAACAAGGCATAAATTAGGAGAATTCTATACTCCACCTGAACTTGCAAAAAAAATGATTAACGATTCTTACGAAATGGGAGTAAAGACTTTAGATCCTTCCTGCGGTTCTGGTGGTTTTTTAATCGAGATCATTATCAAAATCCTCAATTCAAATGTTAAAAAAAATGTAAAATTTGATGCGATTGAAAATATTTACGGCTTTGATATTAACCTATTAGCAACCTTAACAGCTAAGGTAAATATTTTATTGTTACTTTTCGATTATTACAATGCAGAAAATGATATACTCCCAAAAATAAATATTTTTCTATTAGACGCTCTTTTTCCCGACCAGAACAAAGAAAACCTAAAGATAAGTTTATCGGATCTTTATCAATCGTTTGACTTAGTTATTGGAAACCCCCCGTGGTTAACTTACAAAGACATTATCAATAAGGAGTACCAAATAAAGATTAGAACGCTATCTGAAACGTTAGGAATTAAGCCCCAAAGTCAATACATCACCCACATTGAACTAGCAGCAGTTTTTTTTTACGCGATCCCTCTAACATTCTTAAAAATTGGAGGAAGTATATTCTTTGTTCTTACTAAGAGTATCTTAAACGGAGATCACTGCTATAAGTTCCGCGCGTTTTCAGTTTTTAATAAGATTGAAATATGGGATTTTCCAAACAATTATTTCTTTAACGTAGAGCATATCTGTCTAAAAGCGAAATATATTGGAAAAAGTTCGGAAATTCCAATTTCCGAAAAATACCCAATTAAGACTAAAATTTACGATAATGCTCTTGAACTTCAACTGGTAACAACTTACTCTAGCTTAGCATTCGACGAGAAGGGAGCAAAAATTATTTTACCTGAACGAGATCTAAATTTCTTAAATACGCTTTCAGAAAGTCAATACAGGCGTAAATTCTTTCAAGGGGCGACTTTGGTACCTCGAGCTCTTGTTTTTTTTAAAATAGATGAAGAAAATGAAAAATATCTACAGATTTCTTCCGATCCTGAAGTTAAATTACGCGCTAAGAAAAATTGGAAGTATTCTTTTCAAAATAAAAAAATTGAAAGCAAATTCAATTTTAAGGCTTTTTTAAACAAAGATTTAATACCATTCTGTATAAAGCGATTTAAATGTGTTTTTTTGCCAATTAACGAGAATTTTGAATTCGATGAGACTTTCCTTAGGAATAATCCAAGAGCTTTAGAATTTTACAATGAGCTTAATAAATTTTACCGGGAAAACAAAACAGAAACGAGCGAGATCGATAATCTTTTTTCAAACTTGAATTATTGGAATAAATTAACGAAACAAATTAATAATAAACAATATGTTGTCGTATACAACGCAAGTGGTTCCCGTCTGAAATCGGCAGTTATCGATAACGAAGAAAAAGAAATAATAATTTGTTCAGAAAATTACTACTATTCCACCGATTCTCAAAACGAGGCACATTATCTATCTGCAATTTTCAACTCTCCAATACTTTCGAAAAACATTAAGCTCATAAAATCGAGTAGGCACATTCATAAAAGACCTTTTTCTTTTCCAATACCATTATACGACGAACAGAATGACCTCCATAGAAAATTGGCAAAAAAAAGCCAAAAATATCATACCGTAGTACAAGATTTGGTATTTAACAACCCAAAAATAACCTCTGAGAAGGTCAAAATTTTTATCAATCAAAAGTTAATTAAACTGGATAAATTGACTGAAGAAGTTGTTTTTAAGATTTAATGCTAATAGAAATTAAGCAATTATACTGTTTTTATCAATTATTTGAATTTTAGAAAAGTTTATCTTTCACAAATAATTATAATACTTGATTTAGAGTGAGAAAGGAAAGATTTTTTTAGTGAACAAATAAATTGAACTTTACAGAATTAGGAATTAACGAACATAACGCTAACGCGTTAAAAAGAATCAACATAAATAAACCCACGCCTGTCCAACAAAAAGCTATACCTCTAATTTTAAAGGGTCAAAACATAATGGCTCAAGCGAGAACGGGTAGTGGCAAAACTTTAGCTTTTATACTTCCAATTATAGAAAGCCTTAAATTTACGCGTAATGAAGCTTTAATCTTGGTCCCAACGAGAGAGTTAGCAAATCAAATATACGAAGTAACTAGAGATTTGGGAGATTCAAGAGTAAAAGCATTTCCTATTTATGGCGGTGTTTCTATAAATAATCAAATAAATAAACTAGAAAACGGCATAAATATTATCATTGGAACTCCAGGAAGAATAATTGATTTATATAAAAGAAGAAAGTTAAAATTAAATGAAATCAAGTTTGTAGTTGTTGATGAAGCTGATAGAATGTTTGACATGGGTTTCACTCCAGATGTGAAATACATTTTAAATCAAATTCATTCAGATTACCAATTCATGCTCTTCTCTGCAACTTTTGACAACAGAATCAGAGAATTAGTGAAACAATATTCGAAAAATAGTTTTGAATTTTTAAACTTAAGTAGAGATAATTTGACTGTTGGTAATACGAAACAGTTTTATTATCTGATTGAAAGATATGCAGATAAACTAAAAACTTTCCTTAAAATATTGAGGAGAGAAAAACCAGATCACCTTCTAGTCTTTGTGAACACGAAAAGAACTGCGGCTTGGTTAGTCAAGAGGTTAAAGTCGTTAGATAATTTCATTTATAATGTGGATCTCATTTCTGGAGACCTATCTCAACATCAAAGAGAAAAGATTTTAAAAGCTTTTAAAACGCATAAGATTAACCTACTCATTGCCACGGATGTTGCAGCTAGAGGTTTGGATATCAATAACATTTCGCATGTTTTCAATTACGACATTCCAAAATACCCAGAGAATTATGTCCATCGAATAGGAAGAACATCTCGCATGAATAAGCGCGGAGTTGCAATTACACTCTGTTTAAAAGACGAATACGAATATCTTTGTCACATTGAAGGATTGATCGAAAAAGAAATTAAGGAAAAAACCTTATTTTCTCAAGAAAATCCTCAATATCATAATCCTTTTTATTAAGGCTAAATTTGAACATAATACCTTTTTTATAAAAACAAAAGATTTTCAAATTATTATCGTGATATATAGAATATTTATTACTTTCAGTTAGAATTAATTGAATTATTAAAAATCGCAAAGTTTTTGATTTGCAAAATTTAATATATATTAATTAATATTAGTTCTATAAAATTATAGAACTTTTTAATTATAATCGAGGATTTAATCAATGCCAAGTAGACGAGGAGACGGAACGCTAGTCTTTAAAATTTGTTTTTACGGTCCTTCTCTCGGTGGAAAAACTACCGCATTAGAATGGGTGTACCATCGGGAAGGATTAGCCAGTGGGGATATGCAACAAATTCAGGATCCTACTGGACGGACATTGTTTTTTGATAGGGTAGTTGCAAGAGTTTCTAATGTAGTCTTTCAGGTTTACACTGTAGCAGGGCAAAGGCGCCACAAATTCCAACGCCAAACCGTTTTGAAGGGCACCGATGCCGTGATCTTCACTTTTGATTCCCTAATTGACCAATGGAGTGAAAATATATGGTCATTAAAAGAACTATTGAAATTTTACGGGGATAAATTAATCCCACCAGCCCTATTTGACCCCCCAGAAGTACCTCTGGTAGTGTTAGCCAATAAGAGAGATCTTGAAGACATCGTCGAGATATCAAAGATTAGACAGGTTTTAGATACCGCCAAGATGAATCACACCTTGATTTACGAAACCATCGCTATTACGGGAATTAATGTAAAAAGAGCATTTGTATATGCCGCTAGACAAGCTGTGCTTAACCATTATAAAAAGTTGAGTGGCAAGCCTATGGAAAACCCAGAATAAGATTCACTTCAATCACTAGGATTTTATTAGTTTTATGGTCTAATTCTTCGTATTTTAA
Source organism: Promethearchaeota archaeon (assembly GCA_030668025.1). The sequence goes on along the minus strand of DAOUUT010000026.1, from coordinate 3,089 downwards.
ATATTTTATAAATATTTAATTTTAGCTTCTACCTTCTCCTTAGAAATTTTCAAATAACCATATGAACTAATTACTGTAAATTTATTATCGATAGGAGTTGTTGTTCCTGGGTTTAAAAATAAGATATCGTGGTGAATCTCATTAACCGGCCTATGAGTATGGCCAAAAATAACAATGTTATAATCAGAATTAAGTAGGTCTAATTTTTTAATTAACCGTTTAACGATTATATTTGGACCGCCCATCCCATGTAGCATTAATATTTTATGACCGAATAATTCAAATTCTTGCTTTTCAGGAAGCCTTTCTTTTAGTTTTGAGTCAAAATCCATGTTGCCGAGAACAGCAATTACATTTTTTTCGCCAAAAGTATCGATAAGAGCTTCGTATACTTTATAAGAAACGAAATCCCCCATATGAAATACGTAATCCACATTCCTTTTCTTAAAATCATCAATAATTACCTGTGGAATTTTACTAGTTCTTTGGGGAACATGCGTGTCCGACAATAATCCTATCAGCAATTCTTCTTTATCAGTTGTAATCATGAGAAACACCAAAAATAATGGAAAAATGAAATTATTTATTTTTATTTAATGAAGCCTTCAGCTTTTAAAGTTTTAATATGTTGCACAATAATCCAATGTATTCCCCCAAGATTTTCTTTGGGAAATATTTTTGAATTGGGGATGATATGTTCTTGATATTTTTCAGATATGTAATCAGCATCCGGATTTTCATTATACCATTTTATGATTGAATCTTTAGCATTGAAATATTTGGCTTTAAGCCCATCTAGAAAACTCTGAAAATCATCACCACTATACACGCCGAAGTGGGCAAGAGAGATGGATTCCAATTGATCTTTCATTCCTTGAAGTTTATCAAATGAATTCAATAATGATTGTTCATCAAAATGTGGCCCATATAATACGGGTGTATAAGTCTCATTGTCCATTTGATCCAGGATTGCATCTCCTACGATGATGTTTTTATGTACCTTATCGTATACGCCAATTGAATCTTGGGTGTGCCCAAAAAATTCGTAAATACTTAGTTCAAACCCATTTAAATCAATAGTATCATTTTCTTTCAACGGAGTTACGTTTTCTATAGGTTCTACTATATACTCAAAATATTTGTTCATTTCCTTAGGATCTTTTAAAATGCCAAGAGCATTTTCATGTGCCAATATTTCAACTTCTTCTCCCTCCATTTGTTTTAAGATTCGAGGGAGTGCTTGAATATGATCCCAATGCGCGTGAGTAAGTAGGATCTTATGGATTGGGAAATGTCCTAAGGCTTTAAGCTTTTTGACGATCTTTCTTGCAGCCAACATTTCTCCAGTATCAATTAACATCCGCATTCCATCATTTTCTAAAAGATACAATGATAAGGTTCCCTTAAGCTTCATGAATTCTGCATCTATCAAATATGAATTCTCGTTAAACTTACCTTCTTTATTAAAATGACCCATAATAAATTCCTCTATCTAAAATTAAGTTTCGTTAATATGAATTAGATGTTTTGCTATAAAAACATTGATGAATTGATTTAATGATATATTTTTTCTATTCTTCTTGAGAATCTTGCTTTCTCATTCTAAATTTAACGACTTTAAGGGCAAAGTTAACGATTTCTTCTACGGTGTTCCATCGTCCTTCTTCAAGTTTTTCTTTTATCCAATAATATAGATCTTGTTCAATGGGAATAGCCGTGTATATGGGTTGCGCTAACTGTGCTTCTTGAGAATGAGCTTTATTCATAAGCCAAGAGACTACGTTAGATATTAATTTAAAATTGTCAGCAGCGTGAATGCCGTATAAGTCGTGGAAGCCAGAAAAAAGAGACAAGTTCCCTATGGCTACGATTTTTCCCATATCATAATGTCCGATAGCGATTATTGGTAAACTTTTAACGGGCTCATCAATCCATTCTTCTCCATCATAATATTTGTGCCAAGCAGATTCTTCAGAGGAGAACGCAACTGCACTAACATCAATATCTTCATTTTCAACCGATTTATCAATTTCTAAAGTACATCCTACAGAATGAATAATTTGAGTGATATCTCGAGTTATAAAGTGTTTTTTGAAATCTTTAATTATCGGACGTGAATTATCTTTCGAGAAATTTTCGTTATCAAATAGCTGATCGGGGTTGAATTTAATTCCAAAATGTTTTGTTAACTCTGATAAATTATTTTTGTTATCATGGTCTCCTCCTTTATCGCTTATAATTAGAAGAGACCCTCCATCTTTAACGTACTTCAATAGATCCTCAATTTCTTCCGGAGTTAGATAAGATTCGGCAATTGGAACACTTATAATAAATATATTATAAGCAGATAATTTTTCGTAAGTAATTCCCGCTTCAATTTTTCCCAATTTTAAATCCGAATTAAATAGAAATTCAATAAAATCGGTGAATCCGGGGTCTTCTATTATTAGCGTATTATTATGAGAATAATCAAAACCTATATTATATTCAGTACTCATGAAATTGCATTCCTTGAATTTGAATTGAAATTATTATATGATATTATTTTATTAGATTAAAAATTTGTTTCTATTATACTAAAAGATAAAAAAGAATCTTAAAAAAATTAATTCAAACGATTTTATGTTTTTCGAATTCTCTTTTTTCTTCTATACTCAACGAATCTAAGTACCTTTTTTTAATTGGATGTTTTTGGTATTCTCTCAAATATTCCCAATCTTCTCGCTTCATTTGTATATTCTTATTTTTCATTTAATATTAGGGTCTTTTTTTTTACAAAGAAAAATTGGATAAAATTGTATATATTACTTTTGTAGACCAATTTTTCTATGAGAATATGAATTTTATGATTGAATACTTATGAAATTGCACTCCTTGAATTTGATATCAAACTAATATGTGATATTATTTTATTAGATTAAAAATTAAATTCTATTATGATAAAAAAGAATTATAAAGAAGTAGAAAACAAAGAAGCGACGTTAGCTGATGGCACTCCAGTTAAAAATGTCTACGTTAGGTGGGTGATTAACAAAGAAGATGACGGAGCTCAAAACTTCGCTATGAGGCGATTTGAAATTAGACCCGAT
>DAOUUT010000177.1 GCA_030668025.1 Promethearchaeota archaeon | reverse complement strand
CGGGCAATTTAAGTTTGAAAAATAAAGATGTAGTCATTGCAGATGATATTATTGCAACAGGGGGGACGATGGCAACAGCAATTAGATTATCTAAAGATAGTGGAGCTAAAAAAGTATTTGTTGTGGCAACGCACGCTTTAATGTTGCAGCATGCGAAATATCGCATCTTAAAAGCGGGAGCAGATTATATCATAGGTACTGATTCTATTGATAACGAAGTGGCTAAAGTATCTTTAGCTAAAACGATAGCAGATTATTTAAAGTTCGATTAAATGCTTCTAATAATTCTGAATTATTTCTAAAACTATCTCTCTCGTTATTTTTTTTAATTCTTCTTCAGAAGAATCGTTTATAATTTTGTAGTTGGCTTTATTTATTACTTCTTTAAGACCAAATCCTAACTCTCGTTTATCCCGCTTCATAATTTCTATAAGAGTTTTTGAATCGTCACTACGAGCACGCTTTTTTATCCATTTATATCGCAAATCATCACCAGTTTCAATAGCAATAATTGGAAATTTCCAATATCTACGAAATACTTCAATCTCAGGTAGAGATCTTATCCCATCCACGAAAACTACTTTATTTGTTTGGTTTTTAATCATCTCAACCGATTTTTCCGCCACAATCGCATCACCCCCTCGTTCTCTTAATTCTTTGGCGATTTTACCCAAATTTTCGTTGTTAGGTTCAATACTTTTATTTATAGCCTCTTTCCTAATTACATCGCCCATCGTTATTACTATACCTAAATCTTCAATTGCAATTAAAGCAGTTGATTTACCAGAACCAGGAAGCCCGCAAATTCCAATAACTTTCATAACTTTTTAAGAATGTTTTTCGAATTGATATAAAAAGACTATAAAAGAATAAAAGCCATTAATTAATAATTAATTTGTCAAAATACTATAGAAATTGATTATTTGATGAGCGAAAGAGAAAACGAAATCAAGAAAGAAGATAATGAAACGTTGACTTCTAAATCAGATAATATTAATAATTTATCAACAAAAGAACATCATATTCAAAAATATGGCATCGATCCGGCGGAAACTCCTATTTCTATTTCATACAACGCATACAGGCGAATTATAGGCTACGCTATGAGATATGGAAATAAAGATTTACCTCAAAAATCTTGGCGTGAAGTTTATGGAATTCTAATAGGGTCGATTAAAGATAATAAAGAAGTTATCGTTAAAGATGCAATTCCTGTCATGGTTGGAGATCGAGCCTATGTTGAATATAAAAGCAAACATTATGTAGATACAGCACAATTTAACACGGCAGTTTATGAAAGATCTATCCAAGATAATAAAGAAGAGTTCTTTGTAGGGTGGTGGCATACGCACCCTGGTATTGGCTTTATATTTTCGCCTAGAGATATTGAAACGCAACTGTTTTATCAAGGTGTAAATCCTTTTGCTATAGCTTTAGTGTTTGATCATACTGAAATAGCGTCTAGTAAGTATTACTTAGGAATTGCGGGAATAAGGTTACAGAACCCAGATCGTGGCATGTTTGCTACTTATTCTAATACTATAAAACTAAAATTTGAATTAAGTAAAGAAAAAATGGTAAAAAACGCTGAAAAAGAAGTTAAAAAAATTTTTAAAAACATGGAAAATGTTTTAAAAGAAGTTAAGTTTATTGATGATACTCTACGAATAAGGTATTTGGCTCAACTCCAGAGAAACTTTGGTCTAATTATGGTCTTGAAAAAAGAAATTAAATTAACTGATGACGAAATAGAAGCTGAAGAGAATGACTATTACTTATACGAATGGGATCCTGATATTGACAAAAAAATTTATAGAATCCCTAAATTTAGAGAAAAAATAGAAAAAGAATTTAAAAAATGCGAAGAAGGTTTAATTAAGATAAAGAAAACTAATCAAATAGAAGATTTTGAACAAAAGAAAGATAAATTTAAAAAAAAAATTAAAACAATGTTAGCCAAGCCGAACGAATGGCATAAAAAACTAATGAACGAATTTACTAAGAGAATTGAAATTATTTCACCTCTATTTGATTATTTAGATACAGATGAAAGGAAAATAATTGAACACTTTGAGGAAAGAAGTTCTGAATATAAAAATATATTAGATGATCTTAATTCTCGTTCAGAATTTAATATTTGAAATTCTAATTCTCTCAAGTTTTTTAAGATTTCAAAGTATTGAATTTAAATAACTTTTATATTACTTGGAGTATATTTAATACTTAATCTGCTTTTAAATCAAACTTAATCAAACTTAACAAATTTTTTCATGCCTAACAATACAACACATATAATTATAAGAAATCGCGCAGATAAAGAAAAAACAATAAAAGAAGCCATTTTTGCTTTTTCAGGGGGGACTAAATCGCTATTAATAAAAGGAGAAGGCGAAGAAATTTCTACCGCTGTTGAAGTAGCAGAAATTGTAAAAAATCGCATGTATCCTTCTGTAGAAATCGCGAATGTTTCACTGGGAAGTCGACCTTATTTCGAAAGGAGACAGCAAGGTAATTATAGAAGAAATAACGATTTTAGAAAAAATAACTCAAATAATCGAAATAAAAAGGATTTAATTAGTAAAATCGAAATTACAATTTCAAAATCAAAGTTCTAAATTTATGACATTTGACAACCTGGGTCCGTGCCTTAATGAAACGCGGACCACAACTTTGTGCGCGGTATGCGGCGATTATATCTATAAAAGAATTTACCAAGATGAAAATTCGAAAAATAAACAGAAGACAATCTTCGTTTGTAAAAATTGTTTAAGAAATAAAGAGAAAAAAAAGTAAAGTTTAATTTTATTTATTAGCGTACTGAATTTTTCTCATTTCCTTTATCCAGATATTTATCCCAATCAAATTGCACAATGAATTGCATAATTGCTAGAGTTATTAATAACATTATAGATTCTGTTATTACGCTCAAGATATCATTAAGTACAATTCCCGTAGCACTAAATCCAAGTAAAATTAATAAAGGGAAAATTACATAGAATAGAGTGGTGATATTCTTTCCTGCCCAGGCCCATATAATGCACCTAGAGACATTTATTTTTTTATCTGACATTCCTAAAGCGATCCACAGAGGATCGTCGGGAATTGGCAGGGCTGCGGCAATGAATATGTATAAATGCATGGTTTTTGGGTGATCTAATACCAGCTTGCCGAATCCTTGTATGTTTTCAAGTGTTTTTGAGTGAGTTCGATTAGCAATTTTTTTTGCGCTAATTCCTATCAAGAAGCCTACAAGTTCGCCTAGTGCGCTCCCTAACCCGCCAACAACGGCTATTCCTAGTATTTCTAACCAAAAAGGACCGTTTATAAGTACTTCACTCAAAGTCAATCCTGCAATTGAATATTTAAGATAAATAGAATTAGAAAAAGAAAAAAGAATAAAGGGATATGGTATAGGAAACCCTATGCTAGCGTTTCCTATAAGACAAATGAAAAAAGAGATTAAAAGTGCTATGATATAATTGGAACCGTTTGTAAGTCCAGTAATATCGTGCCTTGACAGAATTATTGCTTGTTGAATCTCTGGAACTGTTAAGAATAAGATCAAATAGATAATAACCCCTAAGTAGAAAGAAGTGAAAACAGCAGTTAATTTTTTCGAGGTAACCATTCAGCTCTCCTTGATATCTCTTTTAAGCCGATTTCACTATGGATAGTTTAGTCCCTAAGCCATTTCTAGCTTGAAGAAAAAATTCCAGATTTTTCGTCACTTTTCCAATCTTATTTACTTTGTTTGGCATTTCTGTACTTTCTATAAGGATTATCAATTCGTCTGTTTTTGGGTTATATATAATATCTCCTTTTTCAACGATTTTAATTGATTTCGAATTATGGCCTTTATATAATTCCAAACCTGGAAGCGTCCAATATAATTTTGCGCCAAAACCAAATCGACCTTTTAGAATAAAAGGCATCTTATTTAGAATGGCGTCGGCAGATAAAGGAGCGTAATGTCGAATTATATCAGCATTTACGCTCCCAATCCCGAAGAGATCAATTTTTATGGAAATTATTCCGCTATCAGACATAACCGCTCAATAATTTGTATGCTGTAATTAATATTAGTTTGAATGATAACTTTTGGATTTTTTAAACTTTATGTTAATAAACGAGTAAATTAGGATTAGTTAAAAAATTCAGTGATAAATAGAGTTTTTGAGACTAAAATTAAGAAAGAAATTTTAAGATTATTACTTTAATTCATTAGAATATGAGTAAAAATAACATTAAGAATCATTGGAATTTAATTGCTTTAGAATATCAGAAAAGTCGAAATGTTTCATTGGATGATATTGAATGGGCTCTAGGCTATGCAAAGGAGTCTAAGCTTAATCTATTGGGTGATGTTAATGGAAAAAGAGTTATAGAACTTGGATGTGGAGGTTGTGAGAATTCTATAATACTAGCGAAGAAGGGAGCTATTTGTACGGGCGTTGATATTTCAACTGAACAATTAAAATATGCTAAAAATTTAATTAAAGAACATAAAGTGGATATTCATTTAATTGAAGGTGATATAGAAAATATGAGGATGATTGATGAGGATGAATTTGATATTGCTATATCTATTTTTGCGTTGGACTGGATGCAAAACTTAGATGTAGCATTTATGGAAGCTTATAGAATTCTAAAAAAAAATGGTGTATTTGTGTTTAGTATTCAACATCCGATTTACAATCTTCTTGGTGCCGAACATACGAATCTTAAGGAGCTTAAAATCTCGGAAAGTTATTTTGAAAAAGAAGTAACATTTGTGGAGTCTACAGGAATAGATCTTAAAGTTCATGCGTCAAAAATTAGCGATATCATTAATGGACTAATCAAGACAGGATTTATCATAGAAAAAGTTCTTGAACCAGAACCGGAAGAGGGAGACATTACTGCTCAAGAGGAATGGTTTCCTCAAGAAGTTTTCAAAAAAGTGCCCTCAACTTTAATTTGTAAAACATTAAGAGTCTAACTTTTCTATCACTGACTTTTGTAACCACCCTAAATTAGGGATTTTTTAAACTTTATGTTAATACTAACATTTAAATAGTCATATTATGATGTATATTATTGGACAATAGTAATAATATATGCATTGGTTTAGAATACATCATTACAATTGAAACAACGAGCTTATTGTTGCAAAATTGATAATAGATTCTTAAGTTCTGGGATTTTTTTTGTACATCCAGAGTTAATTCTTATGCCTTGATTTCCATTCGGATTTGTTTTATCACGTTCCTTTAGTGCGTTATACTAAATCACAGGAAAAGTAGTTTTCAGTATATATATCCCATTCCTAATAAATTAGCACTTTGGAGCAATAATGTAATAATAGAGATATAGCAATCAGTTTAGAATTGATATTAGTAATAGTACAAGTTGACACTCTTGCCTGGATCTCTGGTCGAATTAAAAAAAAGTTTTGATATACAGGCTACACGAGACATCCAAACATTAATGTCTTTCAATAAAGATAATGAATTTTTACAATAGGAGCTTTGATTTAAGATTTGATTCAATGGAGTAAAAGACGCATTTCCTTTGAAACTAGAATATCGGAGCTACTATTGTCCATCTTTTTTTTTTTCATTTAAGATCTTTAAATCAATAGGAGAGTCAATATCATAAAAATTACATTCAGGATCAATAGAAAGGGCTAGAAACCTTTCTTCTTTCTTGATTAATAAATTAGCAATTTCTCTAATTGTTTTAAATTTATTACAATTTGCTAGATTTTTAATTTCTTGAACTATCCTAAAACTGAAAATAAAAATAGGTATAACTTGATGGATCGTTTTTTTATTTTTAAAAGAGCTTAAAGTTCTCTGTTTGATCTCTCTGACAATTAATTTTGATCCGTTTCTATTTATTTTTAAATAAGATATTGTTTTAAACGTGTTAGGTTCTTTAGTTTTAAATCTTTCTTTTAACGAGCTAATTTTTATCTTTCTGTAAAAAATAATTGAACTGTTATCAAGTAGACTATAATTTTTTAATAGAAGGTTCAAAGCTCCTTGCAAAAGATTGTAATCAAAAATAGTATCTCCTGGAAAGATCATAAAAACTCTATTCTCTTTATAAATTTGGTTATTTTCTATAATACTTAAAAAGGAATGTAATGGTCCTAACTTATATTGAGAGCCAGAACGATTTACTAATATTTTATTTTTTTTTAATTTATTTTTTATTTGGTAAGAATTTACAAAATCTTCAATTTGCTCACCTAAATGACCGGTTACCACTACAATTGGTTCTATCTCAAAATTGATTAAACTAGAAATCAAATGCGAAAGAATGGCTTGATTGTTTAAAGATTTAATTTTAATCAGTGGCTTTGGAATATTTTTCGCAATATCTCTAACACGAGTGCCTTCACCAGCACATAGTATAACACTTGTGATGTTTTCCTTATTTGTATCTTTACGTTGTAACAATAGTATTTCCATCCATATCGATTATGATGGTATGTTCTTGTTGAGCAACTGGTTTTTTAGTTTTTTCTATTAATATTGGATAATGATCTAGAATATTTTTGCGAATAAAAACATCAATAGTTCTTTGAATCTTATTTTTTGGAATGAGATTGTGCTTTTCGAGCAAACGGGGCGAAAAAGGTAGTTTTTTAGTTAATTTGTTTATTTGATCCATGTAATTCTTCTCTATAAAGGGTAAACCCTTCTTTGCTTTTTTAAATCGATAAATATAAGATTTAGTACCATTTTCTACTATACCTTGGCCAGAAGTAGCAAAAGGTTCACACGCATAAGCATCTCCAGGTTTTAAAATTTGATTATTGGTTATAGCTTTATAATTTGGAATAAATGGACCGGCATGTAAGTTGTATCGTTTCAATTCATGGCCTCCAAGATTATAAATTGGTTCTAATCCACGATTTTTAATTTTTTTAACAATTACATCTCCCAATTCGTATAGTTTTGTACCAGGTTTAAAAATTTCAATTGCGGCTTCAAGGGCTTCTTGAGCGGCGTCGATAATGTTTTGAAGCGTTTCGTCGTTATTTATGTTAAATGTTATTGCTGAATCGGCAATATAACCGTCGTAGTGGGAACCTAAATCGATTTTCAATAATCCCTTATTAGGTACGATAGTACTATCATCGATCGACGGACTATAATGAGCAGCTATCTCATCTAGAGACATATTAATTGGAAAAGATAACTCACAACCGTGATTTAGTATTTCTTCCTCACATTTATTAGCAATTTCTAAGAATGGAACTCCGGGCTTTATTAATTTCTCAGCAACCTTTTTGGCAGCTATAACAGCTTTACCAGCTCTAATGTAAGATTCAATCCAATCGTTCGACATGATTACAAAAAAAAATTAATTAAAATAATAAATTATCTCAAAAATATAAGATTTATGGAGTTAAACGATCTGGTGTTCGAGGGTACATTACTGCTTCCCGAATGTCATCAAGACCACATATAAAGGTTATCCAACGAGCTATTCCTAAGCCAAAACCCGCATGAGGTGGCATTCCAAAACCAAACACATTTATGTGTGATTCAAAAGACGCGGGATTTAATCCTTTAGCTTCAATAGCATCAATTAATTGTTGTTTATTGTGAACTCTTGTTCCTCCCGAAGTTAATTCAAGCCATCCCATTTGAAGATCAAAAGATTCGCTATATTTTGGATTATCTGACGGTAAAATGTAAAATGGCTTTATTTCCATTGGCCAATGAGTTATATAGTAATATCCCGTTAATTCTTCACCTAATTTACGATATGCTTCTGTAGAAATATCTTCCCCCCATTCAAT
>DAOUUT010000148.1 GCA_030668025.1 Promethearchaeota archaeon | reverse complement strand
TTATCTTTTTGATTTCCTTTTAATTTTAATATAGAAGTTTTCAATTTCAATTTATCCAATCCTATTACATCGGAATAAAAAGTTACACCAGAATCTTTTAATTTTTTAAACTCATTGCTTTGGACGAAATTATCAAGTTCTGAAATAATTTCTTCAATTGAACGATTTGCAAGAAGTTCTTTTTCTCTTTTACGCCGTTCTTTATAATTTTTAATTAAATCAAATTCTGAAATTTTATTAGAACCTACCTCAAAGCATATCTGTTCTCGGTTAACTACATCACATAAATCCAATTGTTTTGAATCTGATAGCACCGAATTCATAGCCATTTCTTTTCGCTCGGCGGCTTTGTAAAAGGGGATGTCTATAGTCCCTCTAGCTATTAATAAATAGCATCTTCCTGGGGCATGTCGTCCGGTTCTACCTCGTCTTTGAATTAACCTTATCTCTGAAGGTACGGGCTCGTAAAAAATAATGGCGTCGACATTTGGAATATCAAGTCCTTCTTCTGCGACACTTGTAGCCACGAGAATGTCTATCGCACCAGCTTTAAACTGTTTTATTATTTCTCCTTGCTGATATTGTGAAAAGCCTATATCATTTATCTTAGTTGACTGACCTATAAATTTTTCTACATTCAATCGAGTTCCAAAGCGTTCCTTTAGTTTTCCTTTCAATAATTCTGCCATTTCTCGGTACTGAGTAAAAACAATGATTTTATTATTACTTAATTCTTCGGTTTCTTCAGTTATAATTGAAAATAACTTTTCAATTTTAGGATGTAAGTAAATATCGCGGTTGTCCTGCTCAAAAATGTTTTTAATGAACTTATAGTGATCAGAATTAATAATTCTTTTAGCTGAAAGAATGTCATGGTCGGATTTATATTCTATTTTTTCTAAAAAAGTTTCAAATAACGAGATATTTTGAGATTCTAGCAAATCTTTCCCATGTAGTAAAGAAATACAACTTGAACTGTAAGAATAAATCGATTCGATATTGAGCGAATTCTCTTTTACTAAATCTATGATTCGTGGAGATTTAAAATAAAGAGCTTTTTGGTATTCTTCTTCTGATAACTCGGGTAAATAGTCATTATTATACCTTAGAGAGAGCGTTAAATCTCGCGATATTCCTAAGAAATCCAACTTAGAGTAATAACGTTTGTTGGGTGGAATTAATTTTTTTTCGATAAAGAATCTTAGAAATTTTTCAAATAAGTTATACCAAATCGCACTTAACTCCAAAACTTTAATAGGCAAATCGACAAATTCTAAATATGTGTCAATATCGTAAATATACTGTTTTACGTCTTTATCTTCGTAGGTTTTAAATATAACATTTTCAATAAACAAATTATTGCACAATTGTTGAATGTGAAAATAACTTTTTCCTGGAGATGCAGTTAGCCCTAAAACAAGCGGGTCTTTACACGTATTAAGATATTCGTTTGAAATAAAACAATAGGCGTAATTACCTCTCGTTCTGTGTGCTTCGTCGAAAATTATTAGAGAAACATGCTTCAAATCGTATCGCCCCCTTTCTACGTCGTTCTTTATGACTTGAGGAGTCGAAACAATAATTTTAGAATTGTTGAAAAGTAAAATTCTCTTTTCTGGCGAAATCTTACCTGTAAATGAAGTAATTAAATTAGAATCTATATTTAAAAAATCCTCACACGAAGCTTTATGTTGCGAAACTAAAGGTCTAGTTGGGGCAAGAATAATGATCTTTGATTTCGAATATTTTTCTATAGCTTTACCTATAAGTAAAATCCCTATAATTGTTTTTCCTAAGCCCGTTGGTAATACTACTAACGAATTTCTCCCTATACACTTTTTAATAATATTATTTTGGTATTGTCGATAAAATACTCTATTCTTTTTTAAGAAAGGATCATTAAAATATTCAGATACTTCACTTTGCATGTTAAAGAAAATTTGAAATTAAGCCTTTTTAATTCTAAGAGTGTTAAGATTTTTATATATATATATATTTAAGATAATAATAATTTAGCTAACAAGTTATAGTTTATTTGTAGAGTAAAACTTTATCTCTTTCTTACCTTCAATTCGTTTTATAACATTTTGTTCTTCGAGCATCTTTAACGTTAGGCACACCCATCCACGAGCGATTTCGGTCCGCATTTTCTTTTTATTTGGATACAATTTTTGAATGATCTCATCGGGAGATGTACCATTTTCAGTAAATTCTTTAACAATATCTAATACTTGCTGGGTCCGTTCTTTTCTATGTTTTAATATCTCAATAGTTCGCTCTCTTGGGTTATTTATAAGGGCTCCATGAGCGGCTAATATAATTTTAAGGTTTGGTAATTTCTGAATCGTCTCAACAGATTCAATATAATCACTTATGCTGCAATTTGGAGGGCCAAGCCAAGTAGTCTTTGATAAAACATTATCTCCAGAAAGTAGTACGCCCTTTTCTTCGTTGTACAAGGAAATATGGTCTACAGCATGACCAGGCGATGGAAACACCTTCCATTCCTCACCGTTTATTGAAATTTCAGTATTATTTTTAATAATTTCATCAGGGTTGGCGATAAAAGAAAGACCGTATATTCGTTTAAAAAAAAAGCTATACATAAGTTTTTGTAAGAAGCTCCTTATTCTATACCGAAACCCTTTTTGTATGATTAGATAATCCTCATAGCTATCTGCGTTAAACGATTTCATAAAACTTTTTTTGGTCTTTATAATATCAGCTGTTTTCTCTGTTAGCACAATTTTAACGCCAAGTGAACTTTTAATCCTTTTTAATCCTGAAAAATGATCAGGGTGACCATGAGACACAAGGATTCGCGTTATTTTAAAATCTTCTTTGTTCTCTCTATATCTCTGTTCTATTCTGTTAATTTCTTTAACAAGGAATTTTACAACCTTTTTATTGCCAAAACCAGCGTCAAAGATTAATCCATCAGGACCGGCTATAACATAAATGTTTTCTGAAGGTTTAATTCGCTCGAAATTACTTTTTTCTTTAATCAAAAATATATCGGGAATTACCTCTTCCATGATAAATAATCATTTGAATAAATAAGCGATATTAAAAAAAGATTTTGGATAAAATTATTATACCTAAAAAGAATATTTCCAATAGTATCAAAGAAATTAAGTTTGTTCACTTATTACTTCTATAGTTTTATCGTGGGTTAAGATTTTAGGCTTATTATTTTCTTGTGGTAATTTTATAATATGATTATCGCTGGAAAGATAAATATCTTTCATTAATTCCTCTGGATTCCTTAATTCGTCAGATATAACTTTAGTTGTAATTCCTTGGGTGTACAACATGCCCATTCCACCTAATACTCCTTGTTTAATTAATCTACCTATACATGAAAGCATCCAATTAAATTTCCCAAACGGATTCATATACTCTTTTGCTCTTCTTATAATCCAACTTCTTAAGTAGAAAGCAGCATAAGCTTCAGCAACTAATTGAAGAAAATCTTTAGACGACAATTCTTCAGTTTTCATCATTGGATGAAACAAATCGTAAAACTTGTAATTATTAGTAGTTACCATGCCCTTTTCTTTCATTTCGTCGTAAAATTCGGTCCCAGGAAAAGCGGTAATCGGTGTAAACTGAACAACATCTAAATCTAAGTCAATTGCATATTGGATAGTTTGCCGAACCATCCGTTTTGTTTCCCCCGGGAAGCCAATAATAACTCCTCCAAAGATGGATATACCTTTATCTCGTAGGCTTTTTACCACTTTTTGAACCATAGCTGGCGTTGTGTTTTTCTTATTCATGGCATCTAAACTTTGTTGATGTACTGATTCGATTCCTAGAAAAGTTTGCTTAAATCCAGCTTTATAAAGTTTTTCGATTAATATAGGGTTTCTATACAATGTATCAACCCGCGATTGGCATGAAAAGTGCATCTTATTTTGTACACCCGACTTTATAATTGTATCTAGGATTTTATGCGTTCTTTTTGCGTTTATGGTAAAATTATCTTCGCAAAAGAATATAAAGTCGTTTTTCCAATCTACATCGTAAATTTCTCGCATAATCCTTGAAATTGATTTCGTTCTGTAAGTAATAGGTTGATTCGAATTTCGCCACATCTTTATGATACAACAAAACTTGCAATTATGTGGACAACCTCGAGAAGTCTCAATTTGTTGAGTTGTTGTTCCTAAATAAGTGTAAAGTTTCCCTTTTAAAAGATCTCTTCGAGGCATCGGAAAATTATCTAGATTGCATTCCAATTGTCGCTCATTATTATGGATTATTTTACCCTCTTTATTTAAGTACGATATACCATCAATATCTTTTATCGAAACATTGTTTTTGTTGCCATCGATATAATCAATAATCTCTTTAAAGGTATGTTCTCCTTCACCACGGACAGTAAAATCTATATATTCATGCTTAGCTACGAATTCAGGTACTAATGTAGGATGATATCCACCTATAATTGTGGTACATCCTTGTTCTTTAGCCATTTCTGCAACCTCCAATGCGGAGTAAATTTGAGGTGTCATACTTGTAATAGCTACCACATCGTATTGGTTTAGTTCGCTACGAAATTGTTTTTCACGATATTTATCTACCTTAAAATCAAACAATTTTGCTTCGTGCTCTGGTACCATAGCTGCAATTGAAATTAAACTTAAGGGAGAACCCGTAATTATTGCGTCTAACCCCGACTGTAACCGAGCTGGATTTATATATAAAATCTTCATTTTTAGCTTGAATGTTTTTTATTTTTAAAAATTGAGCCTAACTTTGCAATTACGATATAGTTAGACTACAAATCATTTAGTTAATAACTTAAAAGAAAATATTATATTTAAATTTGTTGATTCTACATAGTTTTTGTTTATTCAATATAGTGATTTAAAAGCCTTAACTCGAAGCCTATGGTCAATATTTCGTCATGTTTCTGGTTGATAATCTGTTTTTGTGCGCTTTAGATATTTTGTTTGCGTAATTCAGCATTTTTCCCTTGCTTGACGGTCCTATTTCCAATAAAATCAGGAAGTTCTACTAATATTATTATTTTTTTTCCTAATTTTTCTTATGAATATATATAATGTTAATGATTATGAAATGTTATGGTATTCTCCAAATCAATATTTGATATTATAAAGCAGCGAACTTCTTGGAGGACTTATTCTAAACGGTTACTTGAAGAACAGGCAAAGGAAAAGTTGCTAGAAATATTAAAATTGCGTAATTTTAAAAGTCCGTTTAGCGAGATTGCAGGCAATTGTCGATTTGATTTAATAAGTATGACGGAATTTGACCCAGATGAAAAAAAAAAATTGGGAACTTATGGACTGATAAAGGGTGCTCAAGAATTTATTGTTGGAGCAGTTGAAAAATCTGATTATGACCGGGACCGGGAAAATTATGGTTATCTTTTAGAAGCTATTATTTTATCTGCAACTGATATGAATTTAGGCACGTGTTGGTTAGGAGGTTTTTTTAATAAAAGTCTTTTTTCTAAAAAAATTAAATGCGAACCTAACGAAGTTGTACCCGCAATTACACCTGTAGGATACCCCACAGAAACTAGAAGAGCAAAAGAAAAAATAATCCGCTCTTTCGTAAAAGCTAACGCTAGGTATCCATGGGATCAACTTTTTTTTGAAGTGGATTTTTCTACTACTCTTTCTCAAGAAAATATTGGCAATTACGCAACTTTACTAGAAATGGTTCGTCTTGGTCCATCCGCGGGTAATAAGCAGCCATGGAAAATAATAAAAGAACGGGACGCTGATAATTTTCATTTTTACGTAAGGTTCTCAAAAGATAAGAAAGGTTCGATTTATAACAATTTTGCAGGTCTCGATATTGGGATTGCTGTATGTCACTTTGATCTGAGTGCGAAAGAATTCGGAATAGGTGGAAAATGGGCGTTTTCAAAGCCAGATATTGAGAAACCCGAAGAATTGAAATATGTAATATCGTGGAATGGTGCATAACCTTTTAAATTATATGTTTTTTTAAGAGATAAAAAAAAATTATTATTTTCAAGTCGTGAAACGCTCATTTCACGGGATTCCTTACATACCAGGGTAATATCAGAATATTACGAATTAATTATCTTATTTAGAATTAAAGCAGAGATAAATTAAAATTGATTAATTTTTTATAATTTAACATAATAATATGTATCAATATCTTGCTGGACATCCTTTAACTCTAATTTATACGACAATTTCAGAATCTTCTCAAAACTATTCAACGGGTATTTAAAAGATATAACGATGGCCCCTGTTTTTACTGTTAAAAACACGTGTTTTAATAATTTTTGCATTGTAGGCAAGGAAAAAATATAAATAAAGTCATATTTTTTTAGAGAAATGTTAAAAAAGTCTTTATTTATTAATTTAATTTTGCGAAATAACTTTTTCTTATATTTCTTTTCTCTTTTTAGCATTGTTACTTTTTGTTTTGCTTCAATAATTAAACTCCCATTAATTTCAATACCAAATGACTTTATTCCGTAATTTAAAGCAGAATAAATGATTATTAGACCATTCCCCGCCCCCAAATCTACAAGTTTTTGGTTAGAGTTTCTCGTTAAACCAAATTTAACTTGAAGAATATGAAATATTTCTTCCAACAGATCGAGGGGAGTTTCTGAAAAAGGTAATTGAAGTTGTGAAAGAAAATTCTCTCTATTCATTTTTACCATACGAAATTTAACAAACCAACTAAATATTTTACCCGAGTTAATACTTTTATTATTATTTTTTTGAATTAAAATTTAAGCTAAAAAAGAAGCAAATTATGTAAAATGAAAAATTCTAATTGTCCTATTCTTAATACTCTTAAGAGTTACAAACCCTTAAGATTTGAGAAGCTTTAAAAACCAAATTTAATGATTTTAAATAATCAATATTTGAATAAAAATACTTATCTTTTTACGATGGCAAATATTTTAGTGACCGGCGGTACGGGTTTTATAGGCATCCCCCTCGTCAAAAAATTGAATTCCCTTGGACATAAATTAAAGCTCTTAGTAAGGGAGAGTAGTAACACAGCTCCTTTTGAAGAACTTAGTAACATTGAATATGTTACTGGTGACATTCAAGATATCAGTAGTTTGGAAAAGGCTATAGATAATATTGATATTATATACCATCTCGCAGCGTATGTTCCAATTTGGGCAAAAAAAAAGTCTCTTTATCACGATGTGAATGTTACAGGAACTGAAAACATTGCTAGCCTCGCATTGAAGAAGAGTATAAAATTTAACTATGTAAGTTCTTTTACTGCTATCGGTCCAACGCCCCCAGAGCCCGTAGACGAAACCTATGAAAAGGAAAACTTTTCTATGGAATATGAAAAATCAAAGTTTCAAGCAAAATGGAAAGTTAAAGAGTACATGGAAAAAGGGTTAAACGCAACAATTTTTTATCCAGGGATTGTTTATGGTCCAGGTGATTTCAACATTTTTGGTCAAATGCTTTTAGATATCACGAGAGGAAAATTCTTAGGGTGTCCTGGAAAAGGAGATTCGATAGCAACATTTTCTTATATTAACGATGTTGTTGATGGAATGGTAAATGTAATTGGTAAAGATGATATCAACGGTGACGACTTCATACTTGGTGGAGAAAATATAGCTTTTGGAGATTATCTCAATTTAATTGCTGAGATTGCTGGAACTAAAAAACCTAGACACTTCCCAATGTCGGGCGCCATGTTATATGCTTGGATGTGCGAGATTGGAGCAAAATTTAGCGGAAAAGTGCCTTATATTACGCGCCCTACTGTTTCCGCAATTAAAATTCATAGATCTTACTCCTCAGAAAAAGCCATTGAAAAAATAGGTTATAAAATCACACCTTTAAGAGAAGGTTTGACAAAAACAATTGAATGGTATAAAGATTTTATCGAAACAGAAAAATTATAAGAATGAGATATTAAAAAAATGGTTGAAAAAGAAGCATCATTTCAAACTACTGATTTGAATGAATATAAGACTGAAATAGCGAAAAAATACTCTACATTTCTGTTAAAATATTCCGAGATTTTTTCTGATTTAGTTCATGGATCAAACTTTGATTTTGCAATTTATGATTCATTCGATGCATATGAAGATAATTCTCCCGTAGATATTTTTAATGTATTTTGTAATGAGCATGAGATCGAGATAAAACCGGGAAATGCGGTTGGCTCTGATTTGGAACTAGCGCTCTCGAGCAAGGCTATTGAAAAATTAATCCAAACAAAAACGAAATTGGAATATACAAAACTTTTTGGGCATTTTTGCAATGAACCAGACGAAGAAAAAGGATGGATTGATTTTGTTTTGCACAAAAGAACGCAAGCCTTAATTGACATGGGTTATGGTAAATTTGCTCAAACTGCTGGAGTCCTCAAAGATGATGACGATATTTACAGCATGTAAAACACTTTATGAATAAATTGTAGACACATCATTAAAATTAGAAAGGTAATGAAAAATATGGCAAAAGTTCAAGAACTAGAAATAAAAAATAAATATACTGGAGAAGTTATTGATACCATACAAGCAGATTCACCAGAATCTCTAAGAGAAAAAATAAAAAAAGTTCATAAAAATCAACATCTGCTAAGAGAAATGGATTTTTTTGAACGAGCTCAAATTCTTGGTAAATTGGCTACAAAATTACGCTTTAAAAAAGCTAAATTAAAGGATTTGGTTGTGGCAGAAGGTGGGTTACCAATTAAATATAGTGAATGGGAATTATCAATTGTTCTAACAGGATTCAAATTTTGCGATTGGTATCATCAGTTTATAGAAGACAAACCGTTAACTGGTATTGAAGGAGAGCAAAATGCAACAATAAAATATATTCCACATGGATTATCTGCTTGCATTTCTCCGCGAAACACACCTATTAGCCTCCCCCTTTATCAAATGGGTGCAAATTATTTAGTAGGAAATAGTGCGATTGTTAAACCATCTACCGCATGCCCCTTAACCATGTTAGAAGCCTATTCCACCATGA
>DAOUUT010000264.1 GCA_030668025.1 Promethearchaeota archaeon | reverse complement strand
ATACATGCGAATACTTGATGAAAATTTGAAACAATCCATCAGCAAGTAGCTTCCCAGCATATTCATTAGTTTTTACATTTCTATTAAATTTCAGAAGACTTATTAGTATCGAAAGAATGTTAATAGGAATCTTAAAATTGTCATCTTTATAGTATTTATATTTTCCAAGGCATTTCACTTTATTAAAGTACCAATCATTAACAATAGGATGGGGATATTCACATGTCTTACAATAGTCTTTCCCTGTGTCTAAATTATTCATACATTTTTTACAAAATGGTTCTTCAATCGTTTTTATTGGAATTCTCTCTTCTAATAAAATTCTGTTCTGTTTTAACATTTAAAATCCTAAAATATTCTGTCAGTATTTCATTAAACTTGTTTGCTTAGATGAATTATTACCTTTATCGGGTTTTAATCTCATCCTTTCTTCATATTCATCCAGTAGTGCTTCTACTACAGAATCGACATCATCAATAGTAGTTATTTTTTCCCCTCCTTTTTCATTGATTATCCAATTAGGGATAAACGCTTGTTCTACTTCGTTATCAATGGGTTCAACAGCAAAGGCAGGTTTTTTTTGTTCTTCCCCAAAATTGAATTGATGTCTAGTTCCGCTAAATTTATTTCCTTCAATAAATATATTTCCTAATCCTAACCCACTGGTAATGCGATTTCTGATTATTAATGCCTTTTTTGTGATATTTTTTAACGGAAATCTTTCTGATAAGATAGCCCCATTTCTTACTAATTTTTCTACCAAATATTGATTTTCTTTAGGGTAAAGATTAAGTATTCCCGAGGCTATTACACCAATCGCTCTACCACCAGAATCCAATGCGGATTCCATTGCAATCGTATCAATTCCCTTGGCAAATCCACTCACGATTGTGAATCCTTTTTCTACTAACCTCTGAGATATTAACTTTGTCATTTTTATCCCATATCTCGTTGGATTTCTTGTTCCTATTATAGCAACTGCTTTTTTATCTTCAGGTCTGATATCGCCTTTGATAAATATCAGTTTAGGTGGAATTTTTAGAGTTTTTAATAAAGTAGGATACTCTTTATCAAAATAACTTAGACACCTAATGTTATTGTTTTGACAAATCTGCAAATCTTCTTTTATTCTCTCAAATATTTTTCTTCTGCTTTTATCAGCAAACTTACTAACTTTATCATCTATACTTCTAATCGAGACCTTATCAACAGATTTAAGATTTGTTAACAATTTCCTAAAATCATTTTCTGTATAATTTATGACCTCACTAAATGAAACTCTATCTTTAATTATTTTAAGTGCATGCAAAGACAAAGGAACTTCTCTGCTTAAAAAAATGTAGTCCACCAAGGAAATTTTCTGCACCAACACATGAACCTTTAATACTAGTTCTTATTAATTAAACGACAGTTAGAGGGATTAATAATTTTATGATTGTTTTTTTTGATTTTCTTTGATAAAACTAAATAATAGTTTTATGATTAAAATTAAATTATTATTAAATTAAATATCACTTTTCTATCTATTAAATAAATTTTCTTATACAAATAGTTCCTAAAGATATTGAAGCTTATTACGGGCTTACAATGTAAAGATATTCTTTTGAATTCCTTACAATACTTAATATTTCTTTATGCAAATCATTTGGGTTTCCAATAAATTTCATACTGACTCTTCCTCTAGTTTTTCTCGCTTTTCTTCCCATAAAGGATTAGGAAATTCTTTTTTATGGAGCACACCATGGCACGATCTACAGAGCCTTATAGTTTTAGCAGGTTTGTATGTTATGTGATGTGTTAGGTCAGCTTTTTTTTCTCCACATATTTCACATACATCAGCGCTTTTCAGACATTTGTTGCGATATTTTTGTTTAGTATATTCCATCCTTTTGCAAATGTTACAGTGGTTAACTTCGATATTAATATCTATGAGCTTTTCTTGTATTTTAATGTTGTAAGCTCCGTCCTGTAAAATAGTCCAATCAACCTCTTCTAAAACATTTTTACCGCAGCGTTTGCAATACCCACTGGGTATTTCATTAAGAAAAAATCCCCATCCTTCTGGTTCGCACGTATCGAAAAAGGAAAATCTAATCGATACTCCGGACCCCTTTAGAGTAACAACTTCTTTAAAAAAATCGGCAAACGCGAGAGTCTCATTTTTATACACTATTGGGTCAGGATCCTCCCATATCGGTACAAAATCAGTACCGCGCAAATCAACAAAGATTATCCCGTTTTGGTTTTGGCTAAATGTCAAACTTTTATAAAACAAGTTTGGTTTATTAAAGCTTTCGTTATAACCTAGTTTTTGTAATATTCCACCGTTTTCGAGGATTTGGTTCCAAACTTGATCAGAATATATTGGTCTTCCGTCCTTATTTTGTCGAATCATTCTAAACCTCCTCAATTCTTTTCTTTCGCTTAAATAGATAATGATTATTTCCCCAATCATCACCTTCAAATTCTGGGGGGTATTCCTTCATTAAAACCAACTCCCAGCCTTGATTTCCATAATAATTCAATATGTCGGAAAAATACTCACATCTTTCGTTGTTATCGTCAATAATGTGATACCATCCTTGGCCATTCAACTCATTAACTTCATGATAATGCTCATATTGTGTTTCACTATCTTTTAAACCAGGGAAGTAAAGCTCAGTATACGGATCTTTTTTTTTATAAACTACCCTTATTTCAATTTCCTTGTATTCCCATATGTAATTATCAAGGCTATTATATTCTGGTTTTTTCTTGTAGGATAATCTCTTAATTAAATTAATACTCTTACAATCCTGACAGCTTGTAATTACATTGTTCCAATCGTGTAAATTATTTAACTTGTTCTTTTTCTCCAGATAAGGATCTTTGAATCGAATTAATAGTTCATTTGGATTTTTTTTCTTTTGGCAAATCTGGCAAGTATTTTTATCACGATGAAAATATATTTTTTCAACATCTTTTCTTAAGGTAATGAACTTAGGACGATCTCCTCTAATTTCAAAGTATTTTGAATTTCTATTAATTCTTTGAACGAGAGTATTAGGTTCAACATTTAAACGATCAGCTAACAATTTATATGTATAAGGACGAAAATCTAAGCTTATGAATTCATCGATTATTACCTTAATTGAATTTGGTATATTTTTTTCTGTCATTGTAGTTTGTTTTTTTTTTTAATATTATGTTTAATAGTTAATTTCAGTATTTATATGTAGGTATAATATGACATACTTTTAAATAAAAAGTGACATTTCTAATTTTAATATAATCAAAAATTCGATTTTTCCTTTAAATATAGGTTTATAATATTAATCATATCTGAAGTGACTTCACCTATAAAAGATTAAGTTCGTGAGATGGGGGGGTATTCTGCTTTCCATAGCTAAATGCATAGATGTAAACAATATCTAATTCAAGAATAGTTAGTTTAACTTTAAATAAAGAGGTGCGTGTTCCGGAGTTTTACACTCCGATTTTATTTCACTAATTATCTTAAGTCATGAAATTTCGAATTATCACGCTAATTACAAGTATATATTTTCATATCTACAACTATAATTTTTTCGTGGAAAATTGGTCCACATTTATTTGAAATAAGGTTCAAAATTTAGCGTTTCATCGTAAATTAGGACAATTTTTGAGAAAGCGGCTATAAATGATGTATTAAAATTGAATAAATATTTCAATCGCTGATAACCGAACTTTTTATTGGAAAGACAATTCCGTTATCACAACACTAAATCAAATGTTTATGTGAAAAAGCTTGGAATTTGAGACGATAAAGTTCGAATTGGAGGAAAACGGTATAGGAATTTTAACATTTAACAGACCAGAAAAAGCCAATGCGATATCCTTTCAGATGGTTGAGGACCTTCATTCATTGTTTGATGAATTAATGATAAATCTTGATTGTCGCGTCTTGATTATGCAATCAGAAGGAAAGGTTTTTAATGCCGGTCAAGATTTGAGCGATGCTACGGTGTTAAAATCAAAAAAAAAGCCAGATCATCTCAAGAAATATTATTATTTAGATATTCCTGAAGTGATTAAAAGTTTTACGTATTATCAATGGAGGATTGCAGATATTATCATAAAAATGAGGAAGATCTCACAACCAATTATTGCCTTAGTTCAGGGTGCTGCAATGGGAGCGGGTTTTTCTATTGCAATGGCCGCTGATATTCGCATAGCAGGAAAGAATGCGAAATTCAATGCGGGTTATATAAATATCGGGTTAACAGGGGCGGATATGGGGAGTAGTTATTTTCTTCCACGTCTCATAGGAATGTCGCGAGCATCCGAATTATTATATACGGGAAGGTTTTTAGGTGCTGAAGAGGCTTTCAAAATAGGTTTTGTTTTAAAGATCGTCGAGGAAGAGAATCTAGTTGATTCCGCGATGGAATTGGCACGCGAGATGCTCACGAAAAGCCCATTAGGCTTACGGATGACAAAACAAGCGATTAATCTATCATTGGATTCTCCGAGTTTAGAAACGATGATTCAATTAGAAAACCGCGGACAAGTCTTAGGAGGTAGTTCTAAAGATGTGTGGGAGGCATTTAAGGCTTACATGGAGAAACGAGACCCAAAATTTCCCTTGCGTTGATTTTCAAAAACGAGATTGATGAAAAAACGAAATATAAAGTAAAAAGTTGGCATATAATGAAATTTCGTCAAAGGGAAATTCGTTTAACCAACGCATGCTTTTGGGGATTTTTAAATATAATTAATTATCAATATATATCAAAACAATTCTAAATTCTTTACATCATCAAGTTTGGTGCTTAATGCTCCAGTGTTAATTTTGAATTTGAAACCTAAATTAAAAAATACGGTTTAGATGTCTTCTTAGGTCTTAATCTTCAGGATTATATCAAATTCAGATATTAACCAGCATAGAATATCGTATGGCGGGGTTGAGAAAAATATTTCGGCAGCCTTTT
>DAOUUT010000085.1 GCA_030668025.1 Promethearchaeota archaeon | reverse complement strand
TCGTCAAAAAAGATTCTAAAAATGTTTAATACCATAAAGTCCGCAATTGGTTGAGGAGTATAAACTACTCCACGATCTCGATTATTCTTCTTTTCGGTAACTATCTCATTTTCGAATTTATTAATTATGTTTTCCAATATTGGTATCTTGTTTTTAGATGACTGCATTTTCATGGAATCTTAAGAAAAAAAATCGTTCTAATTCTAATAATCAAATCCTTTATTTATAAGAATGCAAGATATTAATTTAAAAGTTAAAGTACAATTAATAGAGATAAATTAAAAATTTTACTTGCATATAAGATTAAAAAATGATAGATAAACCGTTTTTAGATGACATTATAAAGGAACCACATAAAATCTCTAAATTAGATTTCCACAACATTTCAAAGATTTTACGAAAAGCAGAAGAGATTTTTAAAGAAGAAAAAATGTTGTTAGAGTTTAACCTCGATGATTCCAAAAGTGAGGTATGGGTTATTGGAGATATTCATGGAAATTTAGAAACTTTACAGAGATTAATTGAATTAATAAATGAAAAAAAACCTGGCTTTGTAATTTTTCTAGGTGATATCGTTGATCGGGGTACAAATCAGTTAGAATGTTTAATTTTGGTTCTTGCGTTAAAAATTAGATATCCAAATAATTGCTATCTATTAAAAGGGAACCACGAAACTTTGGAAATTAACAAAGCCTATGGATTCTTCCAAGAATTTATAGATAGATTTAAAGATCAAAAAAAATTTGACGAAGTTTTAGCCGTATACAATGTACTTCCCTTTTGTGCAATAGTAAATAAAGGTATTTTATGTCTGCATGGCGGGATTCCCGAAGATATCGAGATTTTAAGGAAGTTGAGAGGGTTAAAACCAAGAGATAATGTTTCTGCATCCAAAACCATAGCAAAAAGCCTAGTACAAATTATGTGGAATGACCCTAAATCCGACTTAAAAGGATTCTCAGAAAGTTTTAGAGGTTCTGGAATAAAATTTTTTGGAGAAGATGTTTTTAATGATTTTATGAAAGAGAATAATTTAAAATATTTAATTAGAGGGCACGAAGTATTCCCTGAAGGTTATAGATGGTTTTTTAAAGAACGATTGTTATCTATATTTTCTTCTGCTAATTATCGAGGTAAGTCTTCACCAAATCCAGCGTCCTACGCCGTTATAAAAAATAATTTTGTAAAACCAATATTAATTAAATAATTATAACACTAATTCGGGAAATTTATCTACAATCTCGGGACATTTTTTAATTTCTTCCTTCCATCGATCGGTTTTATCTAATTCCAGAGATAATTTTTGTGAAGCTATTGTCCTTTTTGTAGGGATATAGATATAAGCAGACAATATTCTATTATTTTTTAAAAAAACTTCAGTGATTATACGTTCAAATAAATCATCAAAAACTCCTTCGATAGAATCTAGCAAATCTAATTCTTGTTGGTTCACGTCAAATTTTAAAGTCCAAAAGGAATTCTTTGAAGGTAAAGCATAAGGAAACCAACTATTTTTAGGGAAAACTCTTGTAAAATTTTTTACAATACATACTTCAACATTGAGTTTATCCTTCCACAGATTCCGAGTTATGAAAGTTCCATAACCAATAATTGATACGAGATTGGAATCTGAGCTTTTATTATCAATCAATTTAAGCTCTCAATTTACTTAACCTAAGAATTAAAAATTGAGCATTTGAAACGAGGAAATTAGACGATATGCTTCCGATTTTTTGATTTTTATATTTTTAGCTGATCTGCGTCCGGTTTTATAAAGAGGAGATTATTCCCACGGATGAAGATCTCGTTGTATTTAGCCACAGGGCTGCCTTCCATGATTTCAGTCGCGTCTTCTAGAATCATATTCATGTAAGCATCAATTTCTTTTAAGAGCCCCTTATATTCAGTGCCATCTTTTAACCTGAGTAATATTTGACGGTTCTGGGCATTTTGAAGGATTGATAGAGGGTTCTTATTTCTAATCTGATTTGACATATTTTAACCTTTACTGTAAAAACATTTATAATATAATTATTAAAAAGATAATTTAAAGAAAAACTTTTTTGAATTAAAACCTTTTTATCGGATATTAATTATTCTTATATTTTGATCTGTTTGGTAATTTTCTTGAAACCTTTAAATAAAGATTTAGATAAGAAAAAAAATATTATTGAGAAATATAATTCAACCTCAAGCTTCTATGATAATAGATATTGCAAAATCCAAAAAGAAAAATATAAAATTCTTTTTAGAAATTGTAATTTAAATTATAAAACCATTCTAGATGCTGGTTGTGGTACAGGTCTATTAATTGAACATGTTTTTAACTTAAATGCCGATAATATAAAGAAGAAGGTCAAATATATTGGAATAGATATATCTTGGAAAATGCTAATGAATTTTTGTGACAAATCTAAAAAAATAAAAGATATTGAAGATATAAATCTAATTTTGGGAGATATCGAAAATTTACCGCTAAGACAGGATAGTTTTAATGCAATTTTTTCAATCACATCGCTCCAAAATTTACCAGTCATAAAGAAAGGTTTGGGTGAATTTATTCGAGTCGGTCAAAAGGATTCGCTTTTGAAATTATCAATCTTAAGGAAACAATTGAAAGTAGATGATTTAATAGCATATTTAAAAACACATACAATAGACCTTAAGACTGAGTTTTTAGAGAATATAGAAGATGTGATTATTCAAGGTAGTCTAAATAAGCATTAATTCCAAATTTACTTCTTTTTAAACGATTGAATAATCTCTACAGGGTTGCTTTCTATATGGTATTTCTTTTGAAAGAAGTTACACACATTTCCTATATCTCTTTCTAAAATTGATCTTGCGTTTGGATGATCTGACGGAATCCATTGTAGCCAATCGATTATTAATATATTTCCTTTATTATCTACTATTATATTGAATTCTCCTAGATCGCCATGGATCATATTCGCTTTTTGATAAATTACTTTAATTTGTTTGATGATCTTGTTAAAAATCTTACTTGGATTTTTAAGATTTTGATAATACGCTAATTCTTTTCCTCTTAAGTATGACATTACTATTATATGTCGATTAAATCCTATTGGTTTAGGGGTATCTAATTTAAGTTCGTAGATTTTACTTAAAGCGTCAAATTCTTTTTTAGCGGCAAGTCTGTTAACATACAACCAAGATAAATGTTTTCGATTACCAAGAAAGCTTCTTAACATCTTAATGTTTTTAAAACTGGTCCTTCCCATCCTATATATTTTTAAAGCGTAAATATTTTCGTTATCGTCCATACAACCATAGACATCTGATTCTTTACCTTTACCTATCATAGGCCCTAATTGACTAATTACCTCTCTCTCAACCAAGGTATGAAGACCTAGTACATCGTAACCAATAGAATTAAGGGTATATGCTACATCATTTTTAGAAGAATCTCTTACTATTAAATCTAATTTATGTACCTTTTTAAGACGAAATAAGGTTTCTTCTATTGGTTTCCGAGAGTAGAATCTTATGTTATTTACCGTAACATATTTAGATCTTTTCATTCCGATCTCAATCCCCATTAAAATTCTTAAATCTTCCTTCTCCAGCTTTTTTTTCTCCAGTAATTTTGCTGCTTCAGCCATATTGATAATCTTTTAATTTCATTTAATTTAAGACACTTATCTAAAAATTATTAAGTTAATATTTAAAAACATTTCTTGAAAATTGAAACTTAGCGGATCAAAAAATATATTTTCTGTAGGCTTTAATGAATGAGCTGAGTTTTTTCACATTTGGTAACTCAAAAATCATAATGCCTGTAATAACTACAATTAAAAATATAAAGATATCACTTTGTTTGATATAATAAATTGAAGCGGTTGATCCTTCTTGGAATAAAAACAAGAAGATTCCTTGCTGTAGATAAAACGCTATTCCACTGCAAATTATAACTCCTAATAAGGAAAAAACAATAGCTTGATGTTCGTTCTCAAAGATACCTATCGCAGTAATAATAACAAAAGAAATCAAAGAAATTACTATTAAGATATACGAAATATAGAGCCAATTACGGTACAAATCCGCACTAACCTCAAAGTTATTACTAATGTTCGTCCAAAACAAAGAAAAACTTAAATTTAAAGCAGATATTATTGGTAAAATCAAAGACACTAGTAGAAAAATTAAATATAACCTAATTGTAATAAATCTTGTAAACTTCTGATGCTCCCTTTCGTCTTCTTGATTTATTTCTTTTAACATTAAATCCAATTTATTTTGAATAAAATCTGGAATTTCTTTCTTTAAAATAGATAATTGGAAATGGATGTGAGGATAGTTGGACATTAAATTTTCTAACTGTTCATATCCTCTATTAAACTTTTCATTAGAGCTTTTTGGGCCGTTCCATAGATAGATTGTTTTACGTTCTTCATCCAAAATAGCGCATAAATCGTGGTAAAGTAAGCTTGTGTTTTCTTCGAGCCATCTTTTATTAGGTTCGTTGAAAATGTATGTCTTCATCATTTTTTTTCAATTCTTTCTTTAATTTCTTCCCATTGATCGCTAATATATCGTCTATAATCCTCAATTTGGCTCTCAGAGATGGTTCTAAATCTTTTTTGGATTTTTAAATATTCTTCAATAGGTTTGCGTTTTGTTGGGTCTAAAAATCTTTTACTATCTTTTGATAAAATAAACTTACCATTAATTACTTCATATAACGGCCAGAAACCCGTTTGAACAGCTAATCTCCCGATCTCAATTGAATCTTTTGGATTATATCCCCATCCTGGAGGGCAAGGAGCAAGAATGTGTATATATTTTGGCCCGTAAACACTTTGAGCGTTCATAAATTTATCGTATATATCAAGCGGATACGACGAAATAGCTGTTGCAACATAAGGGATGCCGTGTGCCTCCATAATTTTAGCCATATTTTTTTTGTACCCTACTTTACCATTAGGAGTTGTTGTGCTAAAAGCACCAGGTGGTGTACTTCCACTTCTTTGAACTCCTGTATTCATATACGCCTCGTTATCATAACAAGCAAAAATAAAGTTGGTTCCCCTCTCAACTGCTCCGCTCAAACTCTGAATTCCGATATCTACAGTCCCACCATCTCCCGCAAACGCAACGACATTAACATCATCGGCTAATCCCTTATCTTCAAGTGAGGCTACAATTCCAGAAGCAGAAGCGCCCGTAGTGGCAAAAGGAGTATGAAGTACAGAAACTTTAGTAGTACAAAACCCTTGCATTCCGTGCAAAACAGTTAAGCACGAAGCGGGTACAGTTATAATTGTTTTTGGTCCTAGGGCTTTTAGAGCAATTCGATAAATTAGTGCCATAGAACAACCCGCGCACGCTCTAGTGCCAGGATAAATGTATTCTTCTTCCGGAATATCCATTAATTTAACCATTAATTCTTAACCTCCTTTGAAATATTCTGATTCGTCATAATCACCTAACTCTTCCAATCTTAAACCAATAAAATCTGTTTTATGTGATATTATACCTTCTTCGGATTCTTCAATTGCTTTATACACGCCTTTTATAATATGTTGATCAGTAATATCTCTACCTCCTAACCCTACTATAAATCCTTTAATAAAGGGACTATTTTTCAAACCATATAAAGCAGCTTTCAACTCGTATGATAATACGCCTTCGTATCCATAACCAACATCCCTATCAAAAACGACAACTTGCTTTTTATTTTTGAAAAACTCTCTTAAATACGAAACGGGAAACGGTCTAAATAGCTTCAAGCTCACCAAGCCAACCTTCAACCCGTCTTTTCGAAGTTTTTTAATCACATTTCGAGCTTGAGACGCTACTGAACCCATTGCAAAAATAATAGTATCAGCGTCTTCAGTTAAGTGCGTTTTATAAATTCCATTACCGTAAGATCGCCCAAATTTATCGGCAAATTCGTCATGAACCTCTTTAATCACTTCAATTGAATTTTCAAGAGCTTTTTGCATCGCATATCTATACTCAAAATACCCGGGAGCGATTCCTTCTTCACCCCGATCTATTAAATGAGGTGTGGTGACAGGATCTATTCCCTTCACTTGAGATATATCTGATAAATTAATGTGATGCTTTAGGGGTGGTAGAAAACCATCAATATCTTCTTGATTTTCTAGGATTACGGGCATCATAGTATGGGACAATATATAACCATCATAGGCTACAACTGTTGGGAGATAAACTCTTGAATCTTCCGCGATTCTAAAAGCTTGAATATTGGTATCGTAAATTTCTTGATTGTCCATACAAAACATTTGAATCCAACCAACATCGCGCATAGTAATAAAGTCTTGGTGATCCGTCCAAACCGACCAAGGGGCCCCTGTTGCTCTAGTTGCCAAATTTATTATTATCGGTAATCTGTTGCCCGCAGCCCACGGTAAAAGCTCATACATATACATCAAACCATGTGAAGAGGTTGCTGTACCAACTCTTGATCCCGTAGCCGAAGCCGCGCAGCATACGGCAAGGGCGGAATGTTCTGATTCCACTTTAACAAAACGGGCATTCATTTTGCCTTTCGCAATAAATTCTGCTATTTTTTCGACAACTGGACTTTGTGGGGTTATTGGGTAGGCCGCAACGACGCCAACCTTAGCTTGCCTGAGAGCTTGAGCTGCTGCGTGGTTTCCTGTCAAAATCTTAATTTTATGACTAATTTTTTCAGATTTCTTTTCTGTAATTGTCATTCAATTTTCACCTCTACCATTTCAATTGCATTTACAGGGCATTCTTCCATACAAATTCCACATCCTTTACAATAGTCTAAATCTATTTTAGGAGGAATAGTCCTAGATACTACTGCTTCTGGACAATATAGCCAACAATTAAAACAGCTAGGTTTTCCCGATTTTACCGGAATGCATTTTTCTAAATCAATTACGGGTTTTTTAGGGCTCCATGTGCCCGTTTTCCCAGCTTCCCCCTTTACGGGTTTTTGAACGGAACCTAAGATTTTTTGATAATCCTTTTTCGTATCAGCCATAGATATCACACTAATTAATGAATAAAAGCCAATATAAAAATTAATAACTATTATAATAAAACTCTTCCGATTAATTAAAATAGGGCTATTTAATAGAACTCAAAGAAATTATCTAAGAAAAGGCGATTAATCTACTCGTACAATTATTAAAAAAAAATGTTAGTCTTTCAAAAAAGAAAGAAATATATATTCAACAATTTCATTATCTCTTTAGAAACACCCATACATTATGGATAAATATCAAATCTTTTGGTGATGGATATAGGTTATAATAAAGAAGAAGTTAGAGAAAAATTCAAGGATTTGTTTGAACATTCTTTGGATTTAATTTATGTAAATGACATATACGGTAATTTTCTCGATGCAAATGAATTAACTTTAATTTCTCTCGGTTACGAAAGGAAGGACATTCCTAATTTGGCTTTTACTGATTTGCTTGACAAAGATAATTTGATTAAAGCATATAACACATTGAAGGAAGTAAAAAAAACGGGGAAACAATCTGCTCAGAGGGAATACAAGCTTAAAACAAAAACGGGCGATTATATATTTATCGAAACATACAGCATTCCCTTAAAAAAAAATGGTAGAATGTACGGAGTGTTAGGAATAGCCAAAAACATCACCAAACGGAAAAATACGGCACAAAAATTAAAAGAATCGGCAGAAATGTTCAAAGCTTTATTTAAGGAAGGTCCAATTCCTGCTTATACTTGGAGAAAAATAGGAGATGATTTTGTTTTCATTGATTTTAATAACGCCGCAGATAAAATAACTCAAGGGAATGTAGAAACTTTTTTAGGAAATAACGCGTCTGAAATGTATAAAGATCGTCCAGATATTTTGAACGATTTACATCTTTCAAATAACGAAAAAACTCATATTACAAGAGAAATGAAGTATAGATATAATTTCTCGAAAGATGAGAAATATTTATTAGTAAATTACGGTTACGTCGATCCGGATTTAGTAATTGTGCGCACAGAAGATATAACGGAAAAAAAAAAGGCAGAAGAGAAATTAAAGGAATCTGAACTTAAATATCGCGATATGATTAATAATCTAGATGTTGGTTTTTATCAAGTTACATTAGATGGAACGATGATAAACCATAATCCAGCCCATAATAAGATTCTAGAATATGATCTTACAGAGAGCCTTTTAGGTAAAAAAGTGACGGATTTTTGGCAATTTCCTAAAGATCGAGACAAATATTTAAAGCAGATATTAAAAGATAGTTATTCTAAGAATTTCATCTGCCCATCCCTAACTAAAGAAGGTAAAAAAGTTGTTGTCCAATTAAATTCTCATTTAATGTTCGATAAAGAAGGAAATCCGTTTGGTATTGAAGGAACATTTATTGACATTACAGAGAAATATAATTTGGAGCAGAACTTAAGAGAATCTGAAGAAAAGTTCAGATCTATAGCCGAACAATCGTTATTGGGCATATGTGTAATACAAGATGATTTGGTTAAATATATTAATAAACAATTTGCTGATCTAATAGGATATACAGTCGAAGAAGTAAAAAATTGGGAACTTGGTTGGTTTTCTAACGTTATTCATCCAGATGATAGGGGTCGGGTAATAGAACAAGCTAAAAAGAAACAGTTAGGTTCAAAAGATGTAAAAAATTATTATCAATATCGCCTAATAACTAAATCTGAAAAAATTATTTGGTTAGATAATTTCTCTAAAACAATTTTATTTAGAGGTCGAAATGCGAACTTAGTTACTGTTGTAAATATTACGGAACGAAAAATTACAGAACAAAAATTAAAAGAATCAGAGAGAAAATATCGTAATATCTATGAAAACACTCCTTTTTCAGTAGTATTAATCGATTCACAAGGTGTCGTTGTAGATGCTAATCCAAAAACCGAAGTAATGTTTGGTTATAAAGTAAACAAAATAATTGGTAAAAGGTTTATGGATCTTTCAATAATACATCCAGATTACTTATCAACAATTTTTGCACTTTTCAAAAAGTTTGTAAAAGGAGAAAAAATGCATCGAATAGATATTCAAATACAAAGAAAGAATGGAACTGTTTTTTGGGCAAATCTTCAAGCAGCTCTGATGAAAATCAGGGATGAAACGTATGTTCAAGCTTTATTTACAGATATCACTAAAAAAAAAGAAGCTGAGTTCCTTGTTGATGAGGAATTAAAAAAATTGAAGGAACTTGATCAGCTTAGAAAAAACTTAATTTCGAGAGTTTCGCACGAATTAAAAACACCGCTCGTCTCAATTAGTGGAGGTTGTGAACTCCTTTTAACCCAATATGGCGAAGAATTAAGTAAAGGAGAATTAGAGATAATAGAACTTGTTGAAAAGGGAGGTAGAAGATTAAAATATTTAATCGATAATTTAATCGATATTTCTAGAATTGAATATAATAAATTCAAATTACAAAAAGAATCCAACGATCTGAGCGAACTCATTCGGGGTATCTCAAATGAATTAAAGTTTTTATTAAGAGAGAGAGAAACTAATTTAAAGCTTACGCTTCCTAAGAGTCTTTTTATGAAAATGGATAAAATTAGGATTGAACAAGTAATTATGAATTTATTATCCAATGCTATAAAAAATACGCCTCCAAAGGGAGATATTGAGATAATTTTAAAAAAAAAGGGAAATTGGGCTGAAATCTCTATCCACGATACAGGGATAGGTCTTACTCAAGAGGAAATGGGCATTATTTTCACTAGGTTTGGTAAATTAGAACGGTATGGCGCGGGTTATGAATATATCGACATCCAAGGCACTGGGTTAGGATTATATATCTCAAAAGAGATAGTAGATTTCCACGAAGGTGAAATTAAGGCGGAATCAGAAGGAAGAAATAAGGGGAGTAAATTTATCGTAAAACTACCAATATCTTAAAACATGTATTTTGAAAAATGGATCTATAATATTTTTGCCATGTTAAAACCTTGCTCGATTAATTCGTAGTTGAGGTTACCTAATTTTTCGCCCAATTTTTTCAAAACTACATCTTTTAGATTTTCTAAGTGTAGGTCTGGTAATGCTTTTGAAAGTAGCCCCAAGATTGGCGTATTGATTACAGGATTTCCATCTATCGTTAAATTTTTTTCAAGAGCTAAATTATTAATATCGGCAACAATCACTTTTATATTGCTGCCAAGATGATATTCTTTAACAAAATATTCTGGATTTTTATCGGAATTTATTATAAAAATTCCGTTGCTTTCCAAAGACGATGCCACTTCTTTAGTTAAAACAGTCTCATCGAATACGATTAAAATATTAGGGTTTTCAATTTGAGCACGATCGTATACTTTTTCTGTTCTGGATAATTTTACATATGCTTGAACAGGAGCACCTCTTCTCTCAGCACCGAACGAAGGATATGCTTGGACATCAATGAAATTACCACTTAAGTATGCTGCTTCAGCGATTATCTCACAAGCAGTAACTGCGCCCATACCCCCTCTTCCGTGTAAAACAATTTTTATCAGTTCCAATTCGCTCATATTAAAAGCCTAATATGGTTAAACATTATAATTATGAATTAATCTTACTATTTAAAGAGTTTATCAAAATTAAAAACTTTTGTCAATTTTAGTTTTAAGGCTATCAGACTTATTAAATGACTTCAAATATGATAAAAAGTTAAAAGATTATAAATCATAATAAGAGTATTCATTTCAAATTTATTCAACGAGCAAGTAATTATGAATAATAAAAACGGTTATTTTGAAGGTAGAGAGGCTAAAAAATTATTTTATCAGTACTGGCTACCAGATTCAAGTAATATTAAAGCATATGTAATAGCTCTACATGGTTGGGGAACTCATTCAGATAGAATGGAGGTACCTGCAGAATATTTAACTGAAAACGGATATGCTGTGTATGCATTTGATATTAGAGGGCATTGGAGAAATGCCGACAACAACTTCGGACATATCGATAGTATGGATCATATTCAGAAAGATATTATTCTTTTTATGGATTTAGTAAAAAAAGAATCTGGAGATAAAAAAATCTTTTTAATGGGGCATTCGTTCGGTGCTTTAATTGCCTTAATCTTTGCGATTAATCATCCAGCATTAGATGGTGTATTAGTATCGTCCCCTTTATTAAAATTTGTAAAAGATTTCTCGCTTAGTAGAAAACTAGGCAGAAAAATTGCGGGACCAATCTCAATGATTTCTCCAAATAAAACAATGGAAAGGAGTATTGAACAAAATCTCTTGACGAGCGACATTAAAATTTTAAGAAAACACATTGCGGATAAAAAAAGAATTACTAAGATATCTTGGAGATCTGCTGCTGAGATAGAAAGGTCAATGAAGTGGACTTTCGAAAACGCACCGAAATTACTGTGCCCTTCTCTTATTTTACAAGCAGGAAATGATAAGCTGGTTGATAAGGGAACAAATAAGAAATTTTTCGAAAAAATAAAAAGTGAAGACAAGACATATCGGGAATACGATGGGTTTCTTCATGAATTATGGAATGAAAAAGGAAGAGCGCAAGTTTTTCGAGATATGTATATATGGTTAGAAAAACACATTAAAAAAAAATAACATAAATATTACAGAAAAATACAGGATTAATTTATGGATACTTTTTATATAAAGCTTTTATAAAATCATCCAATTCTTTCATTGTCTTCTTATCGTAGGCTATATCTCCGCACTCATCTTCTAAATCGAACCATCTTTCAATAAGTTTGTTGTTCATTATAGTTAGCGTTGATTTTATCAAAAACATGAATGAGTCCATCCTTTTACTAAAAGTTTTTACAAATTTTTTAGTTTCAAGCTCTAATTTCGCAAGAGGGAAGACTCTAACTGGAAAGTTCAATCTTTTTAAATCTTCCAAGCCAAATTCGTCAGCCGTAAACAAAATATTCTTAGCAAAGGTTAAACCAAATGCTAACAAAGGTAAAATCGTCGCTCCAGTTTGTGGGTATATAGATATTGCAATTTCTGGCATTCTAAAGAACATCTCTTCTTTAGGTCTATCAGCAAATATTCTTAAATCGCACGCCATTATCAACTCCAAACCGTACCCAATTGCGGTACCTTGGACTTGGACAATGATCGGTTTTTTCATTATAAGCATTTTTTGCGTGTTTCTTCTTCCATAATCCTTCACTTCCTCGAAATATTCTTTGTTGTCGTCAAAAGATTTGGATTTGATATCAATACCTGCGCTAAAAACCCTATTACCTGTGCTCTTTAATAAAATACACTTAACCCTCTCGTCGTTATCAGCTTCTACAAGTTTCTCGTATACTCCTTTCATTAAGGCTAAATTAAAGGAATGGGCTGCTTCCGGTCTATTTAAAGTAATTGTTGCAACTCTGCCCTTTACTTCGTATAAAATTATATCTTGACTGTCCATGGTTTAAAAAAAAGATATGTTTAATATAAATTTTCTTAGAAATTAATTTAAGTGAGCATTCAGTTCAGACGAAAAGGAAATATCAATTCCATCTTAAAAAATGTTTTCAATTTTAAAAGATATTTATGAGATTATGCAAGAAGTTTACGAGTTAACGCTTAAGAAAAAAGTCTTAAAAATCTAATATCTCCATTTTTTTTTATTTATTAAAAAACTAATAATTAGAATTTATTCCAATTAAAAACTAATAATTTTAAATCAAGTTATTTGTTAGTTATAGGAAAGAAATGTAATTCGCCATAAAATGCCTTTTGAAGATATCAAATTTAAAGAACTCACTCCAATGATGCAACATTGGTATTCCGTTAAAAAGAAATACCCAGATACGATATTGGCCTATCGTATGGGAGATTTTTACGAGTTTTTCTACGACGATGCCGTTCGAGTTTCAAATCTTTTAGGAATAACTTTGACAAAAAGAAAAATTGGATTAGATTCATATCCATTAGCAGGGATACCACATCACGCCGGCTCTTATTTAAATAATTTAATTAATTTAGGAGAAACAGTAGTAATTGTCGAACAATTAGAGGACCCCGCCACAGT
>DAOUUT010000176.1 GCA_030668025.1 Promethearchaeota archaeon | reverse complement strand
TTTACCGCTTGAGGAAATCGAACGAGTATTTGAAGAAAAATATCCCAAATTTTCTGAATATAAAAAAGGACTTCCTATTCTACCTGCAAAAGATAAATCTTTAACGTATAAATAAAAAGAGATTATTAACTAAAATAACTTTCTTTTAAACCTAATTCTCGTAAATATATTTTAAATTTACCTAATTTTCCCTCGTAGTTTCCAGCAGAAATCTTAAGCAAGCCATCCATGTCTAAAATTCCTTCTATTACTTTTGCCATTGTTAACTCAACGGTTTCAAGATCAAGAGCGTTGAAAATTATTTCTGGAATAGATAAAACTCCTTCAGGAACCTCAAATTCTTCTGTGGATAATTTATTCTTCAATGTTGGGCAGAAAGGATGATTTGTAGGTGGACCAATCTCAGGAAATTTCGCGTCGGGTGGTACTGGTTTAGAACCTGCTGAACATACGTCAAAAGTGGTGCATACATTGTTTAATCCCGCGACGATTCTTACGGCTTCGCGCCCTACTTTGATACCCGAATCGACAGAATCGCAAAATAACCATAAATTTCCCCCCATTACTCCTTTTGCATAAGATATTTCTTCTTCAATTAAAAAATCATGTCCCATCATAATCGGAACTGAAATTAGCTTTCGATCGAATTTTTCTATTATTTCTTCGTATCCATCTCCGCAATGACCCACATTATTCATCATATTAAATTTAAATTCTGTTGTTCTTGGATAATAATCAAAAACAGCAGTTGTTGGAACAACAAGAATACCCTGTCTCATTCTACGACCTAGTTGTTCGTAGAACTTAGCTGTAGCTTTCTTACCTGTTCCTGTTACCCATAATTGAACAATTGCCCCCAACCTTCCATCGATAGTTTCTTTTTCAGAAAGCCACCGAACAATTCCTCCCTCAGCATCTCCAAAAACTGTTGAGGGGAGCGCAGTAAATGCGTTTGTGGCTCTATGTAAGAATTCTGCGTCTTGAGCAGTGACCATTAATTGAACTACTAATCCCTCAAACGCTTCACAATATGTATCCACAATTTCCAATTTTTTCACTTCTTATCTATACTATTATTATTATTATTAATAATAATATAATCACTTTTATAATGGTTTTTAACTTAATATTTAGAAATAAAGTCTAAAATGTCTTCATTTTAGTCATTGAAAAACCTGATGTGAAAATATGTCATTTATGATGAAACTGGTCTATTTATTCGTCCCTTTTATCAGATTGAGTAATTTAATCAAAAGAACCGTTTCTCCGCCCATTAAACGTTTTTTTGCACCTAAAATATCAGATCATACATACGAACTTGGTGAATGGAATAATAATGCTACTGTCCAAACAAAAAATGGGCTGTTAACTGGTTATTCAGATAAAAATACCTGGTGTTGGAAGGGAGTTCCCTATGCAGCTCCTCCAGTGAGGGAATTACGATGGAGAGCACCACGCAGTCCTGTTCCTTGGCTTGGAACGCGCAAAACAACAAAATTTGGGAATACTGCAGCACAATTTATGCCCATCCTAGGTCCAATTGGCTCAGAAGACTGTCTCTACCTCAACATCTGGCGCCCTAAAAGTTCAGAAACTGAGTTACCTGTTTACCTGTATATCCACGGAGGAGGTAACTCAATAGGAACAGCTGCTACGACCCAATACTATGGTAATGCGGTGACAGAGAAGTCAAAATTATTATATATCTCTGTTAACTATCGCCTAGGGGCAATGGGGTGGTTTATTCACCCTGCAGTGACAGGGAGTGGCTCTTCAGGAGACCAAAGCGGGAATTTCGGTACTCTTGATCTTATAAAGTCCTTGGAGTGGGTTCATGAGAATATCAGAGCATTTGGTGGTGATCCAAACAATGTAACAATCGCAGGTGAATCTGGTGGAGCTTTTAACGTACTTTCACTCCTTGTTTCTCCCGCAGCGAAAGGTCTCTTTCACCATGCTATTTCAGAAAGCGCCCTTTCGCTCATCTGGAGCCCTAATGATGCCATAGCCCAGAGTAACAAACTTCTTGTATCTCTCCTCGTTAAGGAACGAAAGGCT
Source organism: Promethearchaeota archaeon (assembly GCA_030668025.1). The sequence continues at coordinate 5,743 of DAOUUT010000176.1, read as the reverse complement.
GATAATGAAGAAGAAGCAGAACAACTCATCAGCAAGATGATGGACGATGAAATTAATGAGTACTTCCGTTCGAAATCAGCCTTTACAATCACGAAAAACATCCCTACTAAAGACTTTGGAATGGCAGAATGGCACACTATCTTTACCGATGGAGTTATAATCCCAGAAGAAGGGTACGATGTATTTTCATCTGGAGTTTGGGCAAACAAGGTACCTTTAATTATTGGTTGCACCAAAGACGAAATGAAGCTTTTTGGTTATTTTAGAAAGGATCCCCCGTTAAATCCACGGGAATATGATTTGGTTTGGGGTTACTATTCATTACTATGGCGTGCAAACGGCGTTGATGTCATAGCAAGGAAAATAACTTCTAATAGTGGTGTACCCGTCTACGCATATCGGTTTGACTGGGGAAGCCCTGATAGTAACGGATTAAGCGTTCTACCAGGAAATAAGGGACAAGAACTAGGTGCTCACCACAGTGCAGAGATACCTTTCTTTTTAGGGATGGGAATTGGTGAAATAGCTATGATGATAGGAAAAACACATACAAAGCATAATTCTCTTAGTCGCGAAAGACTAACTAACTTGTGCATGAGCTATCTAGCAAATTTTGCAAAGACAGGGAATCCTAACGGAGAAAAATTACCTCATTGGCCTACTTGGGATAGCACTAAAGGAAAAGAAAAAATTCTTGTCCTCGACGCGGGAATCAGTGATTTAAAGCTGTCATATCTGAAGGAGATGATCAGTGTCCGAAGCGTACTCGATCTTGTTAATACTGAACTCGAAGAACCTGAACGGGGAAAAGTGTTGGCGATGCTCGGTGATATCATACCTTTAGACTAAATTTTTTAACTAAATAATTTGTAAATAAAAATTTAAAATCAAATGCTTATTAACTAGTAATTAATAATAGTTTTATTCTATAAACAACTTCAAAGAATGAGTATTATGCCCTTAGGATTATTTTTTTATGAGATTGACAAGTCTTTCGGACCAAATGTATTAGCAGAATATTATTTGGCTCAAGAAAATAAAATCGATCCCAAAATTTTAAAAGGTTTCGAAGAACAACACATCCAAAAAGATTTTTTGGATACAATATGTTGGAGAGAAGATTTAAGGTTTTATTCGTCAAAAATAAATGCAGAAACTATTGAAAGAGACAATCTCTTCTTAGGTTTCGTCTTTAAAAAAGAAGAAGATTTAGTTTCTTTGAAGAGTATGCTCGATAACATCGCTGTTAAAGTTGTTGACGAATTTTCAAAGGATAAAGGAAAATTAGAAGCGTTGCTCAAAAAAGAATTTGAATCCATTTTCACTTTAATGGAAAAATTAAAAGAACCGACTATGATTAAAGATACCATCAATGATAAAACCAAAAAAATGCTTGATGACGGAAAGTTGCAAGAAGCTAGAGAATTAATCGATTTAGGTGAAGATATTCCTGAGAAGTTGTCAGAGGAAATTAAACTTGCTGAGCAATTATTAAATGATAAATTTTATAAAAAGGCCAGGAAGAGCTTCCTTAAAGCTGCTGAATTAGCAAATATCATCCAAGAAAACGATGTAGTCTTGTTTTTGACAAGTAAAGCTGACCAAGTAGTAAAAATTCCCGATTTAATTAAAGATCGTGAAAATATACATAGAGATATGGAAAAAAAAATTGAGGAGCTCCAACAAAATAAGCTCCATCTATATCACGAGTTAATCAGACCTATAGATGCCTTAATAAACATTTCAAATTCCTTTGAAGATCACGAGCGATCAATAAGTTTAACTGAATTGTTAAAGAATTTCAAAAGAGCAGACCAACTAGCAAAAGAATTGTTTAATTTAGACGCAAAAATCAAAGAACATTACGAAAAAATATAATTATTTTAAATTTAAAAAAGAGATGTTTTAAGCTTCTTATAATTCAGTATCCTCTGAAGGTTCTTCAACTTGAGGAGGGACATATTCTCCAATATCGGGGAAAATTATCTTTGCAATATCCCATCCTACTTTAGTTGGGGTTTTTAACGCATTAGCTATTAAATTTTCTCCTAACTCGTTATTCAACTCTACTTTATGAATTTCTGAATTGTTTTGCAAAATCATGTCAAATTTCGCACCACCGCTACCAGTTGGCACGATTAGTATAGCTGAATCGATAGCTTTTTGATCAACTGCATCTTTCAATCGTTTAGCTGCGTAATAACCAGCAACCCCTGCGCTTCTATCGAAATTCTTACAAGAAGGTATTTCTAAACCCCATTTTTTACCTCCAGTTTCAATTAAAGCTGCTAAAGTTTGAGATTTTTTGCCAAGCATAAATTTGTATTCCATTTGAGTTTTAAATTCTTTTCCTTTTTGTTCTCCTACCTTATCAATACATTTTAGCGCGGCACCCGCAACAGATTGAGGATTAACATCAATCGCATATTCCTCTTCCGCCAATATTTCTTCAATAGTCCTTTTAATAATTTCTCTAGGCTTCGAAAAATCTATGATTTCTTCTTCTTGCGTTTGCGGTCTTGCTGTTGCTACCATGTCTACGCCTGCCTCTAATAATTCTTCTACGCTCATTTCATCTGTCACAATTTTTTCAATAAATCTTCTGCAAAGTTTGATGGAATTTCTAGGATTTCCTTGAGTCTTTTCAAAAATCATCTCGATTAGTTTTTCGTTCAAAGGAAATAATGGATATAATGGAGGATTAAGGTTGTTATCTTCCCAAAAGGCTTCCATAGACTTACTAAAGAATATTTTTAAATCGTTCAAGCTAAAAGGTTTTAATTCTTGTTCAGGTTCCATCCTTGAGCGTAGTGGTTGATCTGCGATCTCTAAAACACGTGGCCAGATTTCTTTTAAAACAGCAACGACAATAACTAAACTTTTAACTTCATTATATAATCGTTTTAATATTTCAAGCAATTTTTGTTCTGCAATTTCGCCATGCATCCTATACGGAGACTCTAACTCGTCAAAATAAAGAATAAGCACTCTATCTAAATTTTCAGTTATTATTTTTATCATGGCAAGGCATACATCGTCTTCTTCCACAACAGAATTAATTCCAAGTTCACTCAATTCTTCGGCTTGTAAATCTTCACCGAGAAGCCATCTTTCAGCAAGACCTCTTTTATTTTTATCTAATTGATAAGTTACAAGGGCCTTAACACAATCAGCAAATACTCCAGGGAATTCTCTTATGCCCATTTGAATCACTTCATCAATTTTAGGTTTCTGAAACAATCCTCCCTTCTTGCCACCCCATTTTTCTCTAACTAATTTTTCTGAAACGATATCGAGAATTTCTGGGCCACATTCTTCAATAATACAAGTATATACGTGGAGTAAAACGCGAATTGCCGCAGGTGGGCTCGGTACATAAACTATTGTCCAATCAACTGGTTCCAGTTGACTCGCCTCTATTTCTTCCGCGTCAACAGTTTGTTCAATCTTTCTTTTATTTTCTCTCTCTTTGTCCTTAAAGGAATGGTAGGCGTGAGTCTTTCCTGTGCCCGCCGAACCCAACAAAGGTAACATTCTACTTGATTTATCGCGTGATGTCTGGCGTACTAATCTATAAACTTCCCGATCTATATAACTTCTTGGCCTGCTTATATCAATTTTGTCCGGGATTATGAGAACTTGAGGGATTTCCTCAAACTTTATCTCCTCGTGAGACAAAATTGCTGAATGGCAAGATCGGAGCTTCTCTTAGAACATCCAAATACATTTCTTTATCGTCGTCACTTAATTCTGAGTAAATTTAAAATCAACTCCATTTAATTACTTTTAATATTATGTATCAAATTTTTTGATTGGAATAACTTTATTAAACTAAACAATTTTTTCTAGAATAAAGCTATTATGTTAATAGCTTAAGTATTTATATTTAAATCTCTATTTAAAAATTTAAGTGAAATTAATATCTACATATATTATACTAGAATGTGATACTATGCCGGGTAAAGACGATTATGAAGAAGATGAAGATGAAGAAGAAGAACCCAATAACTTTTTTAACATGTTTAAAGGTTTTGGAGACCCCAACAACCCTTTCAGAAATTTAGACCCTGCCAAATTATTCAATTCAAAAGAATTTCAGAAAATGTTTAAAGAAATTTTTAAACAAATCTCAAAAAATTTACCGAAAGATTTACAAGGACTTTCGCCGGAAGATTTTACAAAAGAATTAATGAAAAATAAATCTAAATTTGGAATTAAAGGGCCAATAATGTATGGATTCAATATCGGTATCGGTCCAGACGGAAAACCTATTATGGGTTCGTTCGGTAATATTGAAAAGGAACCCCGTACAGGTGAAGCCAAAGTAAGAAAGACGAGAGAACCATTGGTGGAAGTGAACGAAGAGGAAGAGCAAATCGTAGTCATTGCTGAAATGCCTGGAGTGAGTAAAGAGGATATTGAAATAAACGCTACAAACCGATCTCTAACTATTTCTACCGAAAAAATTGTTTTAGGGAGGAAGTATTTCAAAGAGATAGAATTGCCAGACGCAGTTAACTCAGATTACGCTAAGGCTCGTTATACTAATGGAATTCTTGAGATCAGGTTGAAAAAATTAATAGAAAAAGAAAAAGGAACAAGTATTGAAATCGACTAAGAAATTTTAAATAATATCAAATTAAAGAAATAGGTTCCTTAAATCTGTTTAAGAATGGCTTCTTTTATATCATCTATAAAGGATTTGTTTAACACATTATCCTTTTCGAAAACTTGAGGATAACTAAACCCAGCTCGAACTTTATGACCACCTCCTTTAAATGTCATAGCAAAATCTCTACAGTTAATAAAATTGCTATGGATTATGATTTCATTGTGTCGAGTATCAACTCCAATACGAGCTTTTGCTTCGGGAAATTTCTCTTTCAATAATTGGGTTATTTTTCCTCCACCAATCTTTGCCCATGAAATAATTATTTTACCAAAAGATTCCAACGGAATAGATTTAGCGTGATTTAAAGCAAAAGCAGACTCGTCTTTGTACCATTTTTTTAAAATTTTTAGTTGCGAGCTAAACCAGGAATTCTCAAAATCGCCTTGAGACAATAATTCAACTATTCTACGTTTATTTTGATCGTTATGAGCTCCACGGTTAAAACCGATAATTAACTGCAAATCTGACGCTAACTTATATATATCCGTCCTAAAATCAGTATCTCTGGCAAACTCAGCGATCTTTGATGCTATGGGGTCATTTGGTAAATAAAAATCTTTAACAATTTCAGCAGCACATTTTTTAGAGTCATTTGAGTAAATGTGAACTAAATTTCTTAGTTTTTCTTTTATTTTAACGTCTACAATGTGATGATCGAACCACGATATCTTACATCCTTGATTTTTCGCATTTTTGAAAACAGAGAACAAATCTATAAAATCTTCGTTAAATCCTATATCAGAAATTATTAGCTGTGAAGGGAGAGATTCTGAATCTAAGATATTGTTAATTTTTTCAACGAAATCAATGTAATGAGCGTAATAACATCTGATCTCCTCTGGAGGGATTTCTTGGTTTAAATTGAAATATCGTTGAATAATTGCTTGTGACCCCAATCCATCGAGATCATGTTCATGGGTAATAGAAACTATCATTCTTAGTTAAGTACTCAATAAAATTTATTAAATTAAAAGAGTAAAGATGTTTTTTAAATTTTAACTTAAAATAAATCCAAATACGGTCTAACTTTTTTCTTATTTTGAGGATCTTTTACCGATTCTAATATCTTTT
>DAOUUT010000241.1 GCA_030668025.1 Promethearchaeota archaeon | reverse complement strand
TCTTCAGGGTTTTCAATAAATTCTGGGATATTTTCTCCAATTTTATCGTAAAAATAAACCGAACTTGAAAAGTTTCTTAAATATTCTCTACAGTGATCGCATTTAACTTTTTGTTCGAGCAATTCACACGCTTTACAAAATTCGTCGTCGTTGATAAGGTTGCCAACAAATTTTTGGGCTAACATTTCTGTATCTGGATCCGGTCCGTAAAAAATCCCAATTTTATATTGTTTTTCCATATCTCTTCAAGGAATAAATTTATTCTAGACTTTAATTTATTATTATGATATTTCATAAATCATATAATTTTTGCCTTGAACATCTTCGCTTATTATTCTGTTTATTCTAATAATACTATTTTAATAAATTTTCAAAAAATTAATACAGAAATTTAATATGAATATTTGATAATATTAAATTACAGCGTTCCATAAATCAGAATATATTAATCACCGTTTTATTTGCGTTTTATCAAGATGGAGCTTTTAAAAATTAGAAAAGAACTCATTACCGATCTTAAAGAAGATTTTCCTGAATTGGTGGATAAATTTAATCATTTTATCATATCTCCTTTACACAGTAAGCAAAATACAGTTATCAGCTTAATTTTTAACAAAGAAACGGAAAGACTACCTAAAGAAATGATTGTTAAAATATTTAGAACTAAAAATGCCGATAACGAATATAATACTCTAAAACGATTGAAGAAACAAAAGTTAATAATCCCCGATATATTATTTTATAGAAAACCTTATTTATTCCTTGAAAAAGCGGAAGGAGTTAATTTATGCGATTATATTAACGCTAAGTTAGTTGATGTTGCTGATTTAAACGAGTTAGACTCTGATGTTAAAAACGACATTATTATTTGTGTTGAGAAATTAGCAGATTGGTTTACAAATTTACATACAAATAATATGATTGGGAAGAACGAACTTTCAGAAATTATAGTTCTAAATAAAGGCGACACTCGTTTAAGAGATTTCATATATAACCCTTCAAATAAAGATTTGTATGGTATGGATTTTGAAGAGTCTTACGAAGGAAATCACATTGATGACATCGCATGGGTTTGTTGCTCTTTACTTGACACAGATCCCGGAATTTTTGAAATGGGTAATCCTAAATCAAAAATCGATCTATTAAACCTCTTTTTAAAAAACTATTATAGGAAAAACCCTACATTTCATTTTAACTTCAAGTATTTCACAGAAAAACTTATTGAGAATCTAAATATTGTAATGAGAAGAAGACGTATCAATTTAAATCTCGACAAGGAAAATTTCATAAAGAATATCTCAAAAGAAATGTAATTTTTCAATTTAAAAGTTTTGAAGAATACAAATTTTATTATAGAACGTTTTGAAAAATACAAATTTAATAATGTTTACCCTATAAATAAATTATAATTTTAGTTTAAAATATTTAGGAGAATTTAGAATGAGTGAAACACCATTATTAGATGCTAAAACAGCATTAAAGAAAATGGTTTCTGTAATAGTAGATATCAGCGGTTTGAATAGCGATTTTATCCCTAAATTGAGAACGCAACCCGAAAATATCCTTGAATCACTAGAAACATACGAAGATGGTAAAAATGTATTGGTAAAAACAGTCGAATCTAATAACGAAAGCATAAACGCGCTTAAAAACAAGATTTCCCAAAATCAACGAGATAGCTTTAAGTTTGAAGAAGATATCGCAGAATTAACGCAAAATCGCCAAGAACTAGAAACCAAAATTCAGGAAAGTCGAAATGAATTAAAAGAAACTAACGAAATAGTTAGTGTAAAAAGAGAAGAATTAAAGAATCGGGAACTGCGTTTAAAAGAACTTGAAGATCGCTTATTTAATTTAAAAAAAGAAGTTGAAAAATTCGAGGAAAAATTAAAAGCATTAGAAGCTGAACTTAATGGAACTTATCTTAAAAAGGAGAAATTCGTTGAATCCTATGAAGTTAGAGTTGCTGCTATGAAGGTTTTAATACAAAGAAAATATATTACTTCCCTTCTTTACCAGTTTATTAAAGCTTTACAAGTGGGAAGTTCATTAGAGCTTAGAAATATTCTTGTTGCCATTGATATGAAAGAAGAGCACGCACGCAAGATTATTAACAAAATGCTTGAAAGTAACGCCCCTATTGAATACGACCAATCTTCTGGTACAATCACCTTAAACGAGGAGGTTGATTTCTGATGAGTTCGAATTTAAAAGATATTTTAGGAACAATTGAGCAATTAGAACAATATTTTGACGAGTATACAGAATCTCTTAAAAAAAACAATGAGAATATTATTCAGAATTTGACTTTAACTTGGAAAAAGATGCAACTTGAACTTGAAGATATTAAAAAGCTAGAAGAGAGGATTGAAGTCCAAAATAATGAGCTAACAGAACTCAACACAAAATCGGATGATTTAGAAAAAAAAATAGACGTCTTAAAGACATCTAAAAACGACCTAAAAGCAAAAACCTCAGAACTACAAAAATCTATTGAACAAATCGGCGACGATCTCAAAGGACCAACCTTAGAGCATGAAGACCTTCAGTCGAAACTAAAATCTATTAACGATAAAATTGTTACTAAGGAGAATGATAACAACGCATTAGATCAAAAAAAGATTGATAATGAAAACCGCGAAAAACATTTAAGAACAGAATATTCTGAAGACAAGATGAAATCTTTAGATGTAAAACTAAATCATTTAAAAAGTAACAACTACTTTACATCGTTTATAATTGAGAATTCTGAAGAAGAACTCTCAGAAGTTGATATATTAGCAACGATTATAGCTCAGGGAAGCTGTAACCTTAACGATTTAAAGAAACTTCTTTCTATCCCGCCTATTATGGCAGTACGGACCATTAAACAACTCGCTGTCAAAGGAATTATAAATCTAGATGAAGACACTAACATAATTTCTATGCCTTAACTAACTTTAAATTTTTTTCTTATTTTAAATGTTCTTTTTTAAATTTTAAAGCGTTTTCGTATTTTTAAAAAAGAGAAATCCTAAAAAAGAAAATAAAAAAAAATTTACGCTTAAAATCAATTTTCTCTGTGATCTCATTCTCAATTATTCTAGATTTAAAGGTTTTTCTAAGAAATACGAAAATGATTTTTTTTTTACAATTTATTCAATTCGCACCATTAATCTCTAAAAAACATTAAACCATTCCCTGAATATATAATCAATCGAGATGATTAAAAGAGAAAAAAAGATATTTATAATTTTTGTTATCTTAATATTTCTATTGTATAAAAAAAATTAATCCAAGTTTATTTATCAAGCCTATAAAGTAAGGATGATTAAATGTCTCATTCAGACCCTAAAGAATTAGCTCAAGCAAGGCAATTTATTATAGAAGGGAAATTTGAAGAATCTCTTCAATTATTAAAGGATCTCGAAGAAAGGAGAAATAATTCGCTGCATGATATAGTGTCCTGTCATCTTATTAAGTGTCATCTCTTTTTACACCAAGGTTTATATAAAAAACTTGTTAAATTTGCCGAACAAACATATAAAGAGAGTTTAGGTTTAGAGAAAAGTATCTTATCTGTTGATGCTTTAATTTTTATGGCTAAAGGTTTAATTAGTAGTTTTAATGTAAAACCAGCTAATAAGATAATTAAACAAGCAGAAGAATTACTAGCAACTCTAACAGAAGAGTTACTAATTAACAAGAATCGAAGAGAAGCCCATTTAGGTTTTCTAAAAGGTAAGACTTCAGATCCTTTCTACACTCCTAAAGGCGATATAGACTTAGCATTAAAGTATTACAAACATAGTCTAGCATTGGGAGAATCTCTTGGTGATGAATATTTATTTGGTGCTAGTCTTCTCAGCATTTCTTGGGGTTTAGGTGTGTACAAAGGCGAAATTAATAATGCTTTAGAGTATGTTGAGAGAATTTTGGCTTTTGCTAAAGAAGCTAATTATAAATTCTATATTTTATATGGTCTTCTTCAAAAAGCGAGTTTCTATAGTCTTAAAGGGGAGGTTACTCGAAGTATACCCCTTTTTGAACAAAGTTTGGCAATAGCTAAAGAATTTAACCATAATCGACTTATCTCCTCGAATCTTAATAATATGGCTAATGTTTATAGAATGATTGGAGAATTAGATCGTGCTCTTGAGTGTTCAGAACAAAGTCTGGCACATATATCTAAAATTGGTGATTTAAAGCTTATAGCTAATACTCATGATTTTTTAATTCAAATTTTAATTGAAAAGGGTGATCTTGAGCAAGCACAGCAATACTTTAACCACCTAGAACAATTGAATAACCAATTAAAAGATAAAACTATTAATTTGGGCTATCTTTATAATAAGGCTTTGTTATTAAAAGAGAGTCCGCGAATCAGTAATAGGGGTAAAGCTGAAGAAATATTAAAACAAATCCTTGAAGATGAAGATATTTTTTGGGAACGTAAGGAAAGAGCCCTACTTACTTTATGTGAACTACTCTTAATTGAATTTCAGATGACTAATGAAGTAGAAGTATTAGATGAATTAGAATCCCGTATTACACAACTGTTAGAAAATGCTGAAAAATCTCGATCATATTGGATTTTATGTGAAACATATCTATTACAAGCAAAAATGGTTTTAATATCATCTGACCTGGAAGAAGCTAGACGATTATTAGCTAAAGGACAGCAAATTGCTGAAAAATTTGGTCTTAATAGGTTAGCTATGAGTATTTCAGAAGAACATGATAAATTATTAAATGAATTGAGTGTGTGGGAAGGATTAAGAGAATCAAATGCCCCTATGGGAGAACGTATAGAATTAGCTCGTTTGGCTGATCAAATAAAACACATGACCAAAAAACGTGTAATGGAATATCCAAAATTGAAAGCAGAACAGCCTATATTATTTGCTATAATGACAAAAGAGGGTGAGGTGGTGTTATCCAGCCCCTTTACTGCGGATATGACTATTGATGAGATCCACTTCAGTGAGTTTTTAACCTCTTGTAATACTTTTTGTGATCAAATTTTTTCCGAATCGTTTGATCGTGTGAAATTTGGTCAATATACAATCCTTATATCAGCAATAGAAAATATTTGCATCTATTATATGTTCCAAGGACGTTCATATAGTGCTCAGCGGAAATTAACCCATTTCTGTGAAGCAATTAACAAAGATCCCACTTTAATGAAATTTCTGGAAAATATTGTTAACGAGAATAAGATTATATCAATAAATGAACATCCTTCCCTTGAAAACCTGATAGTTGAGAGCTTTCTTTCCGATCCACAACAATTTCAAATGCCATTTGAAGCATATGAAGGAGATGAGCCATTTGTTTTTGTTAGTTATTCTCACACAGACAAACTCCAAGTATATCCTATTATAGATTATCTTAATAAAATTGGATTAAATATCTGGTATGATGAAGGGATTCCTATTAGCGAGAATTGGAAAAGATCAATCGTGGAAAATTTAGATAAGTGCAATGCTTTTTTGGTGTTTGTAACCCCTCATATAATAGATTCAGAATATGTGAGGAAAGAAATTAATTATGCAATGAAAATGCGTAAGCCATTTTTCACGATTTATTTGAAAGAAACAGAATTACCTCATGAGCTAATGTTTGATATGGATGAAATTCAAGCAATGAAAAAATACCTCATGCCAGAAACCGAATTTTATGATAAGTTAAGAAATACACTGTTTCCTGTGCTTCATGGATGAATGATTTGCAAAATCGAATAATAATTATGAAAGAATAAATTAATAATCAGTTGAAAGAAGGATAAAAAAATTGAAAAAAAGAAAATGATATAAATAACTGGAGAAAACAAATTGTATTATATTTAAAATTGTAATTGACTTAATTACTTAATATATTAATTGTATTTTTAAAGTATAAATCTAAATTTATCAGATCCCTTATATAT
>DAOUUT010000298.1 GCA_030668025.1 Promethearchaeota archaeon | reverse complement strand
TCAATAGTAATGTACGATTCAACGAAATTGTGTGAGATTTGGATCTGTTGCACGACATTATCGGGAATTGCTATATCATTGGGGTGTTTCATGTATATATTTCCGCCAAGAATCTCGTCCCACTTAATTAAGCAAATACCTAGAGGAATAGCATCACACCTAAAAAATCAAAAGCTTCCTTTAAAAATTATAAAAGTTTTTACTAATAAATTTAGTTTTTAATTTTTAATTAAAAAAATATAATATGTATATATACTAAATTGCACACTTTCTTTTAACGACATTAAAATATTAAATATCCGCCTAAAAAAATAAATAGAAAAAAAGGCATTTTATAAATAGTGAATCTGACATGTCTCTTTATTATGTGTATATATTAGAAACAATTGCGAAAAACAACAAAAAAAGATTCTATACGGGATATACTAATAATCTTAACAGAAGATTACAAGAACATAAAAAGGGAACTGGGGCTAAATTTTGTCGAGGGAAAAAGAAAATTCAATTAAAATATTTCGAATATTTTATGGAAAGAAAGGATGCGATGAGGAGAGAACTAGAAATTAAAACTTTTTCTAGGAAACAAAAAATAGAATTAATAAAAACCTTTGATGAAGCTGAAGAAGTAAGTGATTGATCAAAACTTTTTAATAGTTTTAGTTGGATTACCAGCTTCGGGTAAAACTACATTTGCAACCTTGCTAAAAGAAACTATAGAGCAGATAACTTCGTATAAAGTTAAAATAATAGACCCTGACAAAATTAGGAATATTCATTTTCCAAATAAATTTAATTCCAAAAATGAAAGTTTTGTAAGAAAAACTAATTTAGAGAGAGTAGAATCTGCTTTAAAGGATAATTTTATTGTTATTAGCGACGATTTAAACTATTATACAAGCATGAGACATGATTTAAAAGAAATCGCTGAGAATTTAAAAAAAAACTTCTTTTTTATTTATATAGCAACGCCTTTCGAAGTATGTGTTAAATGGAATGAAAAAAGGGGCTATACGATTCCAAACCAAGTAATTTCTAATGTGAATGTAAAATTTGATTCTTTTCATAATTATAATTGGGATAAACCACTAAAAAGTTATGATTTATCGAAAACTGAGAATCTAAAATTAGAGATAACGAACTTAGTTAAAATTTTTAATACTAAATTAAAATTAGCGAGAATAAGCGATACAACAAGGATAAAAGAAGTTCAAATTATTGATCGATATCATAAGGCATTAGATAAACAAACTAGGTTTATTGTTGGAGAGTTATTAAAGAATCCAGAGTTGCAAATCTATAAAAATAGGATATTAAAATTAAGAAAATTATTTATCAAAAAATCTTTAAATTTATCTCTTAAAGACTCAACGATTTCAAAGCAATATATAACTTTTCTAGAAAAGAATTTAAACTTAGAAATTTCCTATTAAATTATTTATTCTTTTTATTTAATTATAAAAAAAAATAGAAAAAAACATAAATTGCCATTTATTATATAAATTTGAAATTAAATTTTGTTTAATACTATAATTAATTAATCAATTTTCATCATGTCTTCAATAAAAGAAAATAAAGTAAGAATAGAAGAGCTAGAAAAATCTCGTAGCGGTCGTTCATTATGTTATCTTGACCAAGAAATTGTTGAAAATATGGGTTTAAACACGGGAAGCATAATTGAAATAATGGGAAAAAAGAAAACTACGGGTATAGTTGTAGCTAGCGTTGCAGATAAAGGGAGGGGGATAATAAGATTAGATGGACTTCAACGACTTAATGCTGGAGCAACGATTGGTGAGTTTGTTTCAATTAAAATTGCGAGAATATCTCCTGCCGAAGAGATTGTATTAACACCAACTAAAGCCAATATAGATTTAAAAAAACAATCCGAATCCATTTTAGCAAAACTAATTGATAAACCCGTTGTTGCGGGAGATATAGTCGAAGTTTTAGGCGCTGTTTATCCAAAGACAGATCCAGATAATCCAATGAATCAGATGATGAATATGTTCATGAGAAACCAGAAGAAGCGACCAACTTTAGGTCTATTAAGATTGGTAGTTGAAACTACATTACCTGCTAACAAAATTGTAAAAATCACTCGTGAAACTAGAATTAAAGTTAATAAACGAGTTGCTTTACTAAATATATCTGGAGGAATTGTTACTTATGACGATGTAGGTGGTTTAACTGACGAAATCCAGAGAATTCGAGAAATGGTAGAATTACCCCTAAAACACCCAGAACTCTTTCATAGGTTAAATATCGACCCCCCAAAAGGCGTACTTTTCTATGGCCCTTCAGGTACGGGGAAAACTTTAATGGCAAAAGCTGTATCTCAAGAATCTAACGCTTATTTTATTTCTATAAATGGTCCAGAAATTATGAGTAAATTTTATGGAGCTAGTGAAGGAAGGCTTCGAGAGATATTCGAAGATGCGGAAAAAAATGCGCCCTCTATAATATTTATTGATGAAATTGATTCTATCGCTCCAAAAAGAAGCGATACATCTGGAGAAGTAGAAAGACGAGTTGTATCTCAATTGCTTTCGTTGATGGATGGGTTACAAAGTAGGGGTCATATAATAGTTGTAGGTGCTACAAATAGAATAAATTCTTTGGACGAAGCTTTACGAAGACCGGGAAGGTTTGATCGCGAGATAGAATTTGGAGTTCCTACGGTGAAAGGACGAAAAGAAATACTTCAAATTCATACAAGGGGAATGCCACTTGAGGAAGATGTTGATCTCAATCAATATTCGGAGATAACACATGGATTTGCAGGAGCTGATATTATGGCAGTGTGTAGAGAAGCAGCTCTATTCTCTTTAAGAAGAATATTGCCTAAAATTAATTTAGATGAACCTATACCTATCGATATTATTCAGGAATTAAGGATTTCAGATAAAGATTTTATACAAGCAATTAATATGGTTGAACCTTCAGCAATGCGAGAAATAATGATAGACATTCCTAACATTAGTTGGGAAGATGTAGGTGGCTTAGAAGATATAAAGTCAGAGTTGCGAGAAGCTGTTGAGTGGCCTCTTAAGTATCCTAAACTTTTCGAGAAAGCTGGAATTAGACCTTTAAATGGGATTTTACTTTTTGGGCCCCCAGGTTGTGGAAAAACTCTTTTAGCTGAAGCTGTGGCTAATGAAAGTAAATGTAATTTTATTACCGTGAAAGGACCCGAAATATTATCAAAATGGGTTGGAGAAAGTCAAAAATCAATCCGCGAAATATTTAGAAAAGGACGTCAAGC
>DAOUUT010000131.1 GCA_030668025.1 Promethearchaeota archaeon | reverse complement strand
TTTTTAGTATCTCCTTCTTTAGTGTTATCTTCCTCAAATAATGAGGCGCTACAATAAGGACAAAAGCGAGCCCCTTCTCGACCTACTTCAGAACCACAGTTAGAACATTTTACTTTAAAGTCAACTGAAGAAGGGATCGTTTCAATTACATATTCAGTAAGTTCCTTCATTAACTTCTGTATTTCCTTGATTTTCTCTTCTTTTACTTCCTCGGGAAAGGAGTTAATGTAAATTGAAGAGAGTTCAACTAAAACGTTTCGAACAAACTTAAGTTGGTCTAAGAAGTTTTTATTTACCTTTACTTTCAAGATTTCTTCTCCAGCTTCCGATAGAGAATAGACTTTTCGAAGCGGACCAACTTGGGTTTTGACGGTCCTTACTTTTAAGAATCCGTCTCCCTTTAACTTAGATAGAAGCGGGTAAATGGTACCAGATTGAGCTTCCCACGTCCCTGCAAAGTGTTCGTTTAAAACCCTGATTAAATCATAACCCGAGATTATTTGGTTATTAAATATGTGTTCTATAATCGTAAATTCGAGTGGTGTTAATCTTCTCTTTTTAACATTGTCAAAAATTTCCCGTTTAATTTTTGAACGTATTTCCGCCATATCTTCTTCGAGATCTAGAGATTTACCTAACCACATTCGGATTTTACCATTTACAATTCTTTTAATTACGCACTTTTTTTTCTCATTTTAAGCATTTCTTTTTCTATTGCTCGCTCCATACGTGATTGTCTTTCGCCTTCTTCATAGAGTTTCTTATTATAGAACCCTAAGTATACTATATAGTGTATTATCAAAGCTAAGCCCCAAAAGAAGGCGGGAAAAACAAACCAGTAAAACAAAAAGGGTACATTTAGTATAAGGTTAGTATAATCGTTAACAATAAACAAAAATAGTATTACAACAATATAAATTACCGTATTAAAAATTACACCTCTTTTAGCAATGGGGTAAACACCTCTCGCATATACTATATATGCGGTTAAATGAATAACCAATCCTATCAACCAACCAAAAATTGGAAAAATAACCCACGCTAAGAATGGAGTAAATAGGGCATTTATTGAAATTAATAACACTATCGTAAATATATAGGCGGTTAAATGAATTTTGACTGAAAGTCGAAATTTTATTTTCAAAGCGGCTATACGGCGGAGATTTTCTTCTGAAAAACCATTTTCATTAGATTCATTCACGATTATTCGTCCCAGGTAATTTTAGTTATATTTATTATCTTTATATTATTTTTATATTTTTTTATGATGAATAGTTTATGATTTGCTGATTATTTAATAATTTTAATTATTTAAAAATTTGTTGATTCTACATAGATTGTGTTGAAACTACATAGACAGGAAATACATCCTTAAGAAGACTAAAAGAATTTCTTGAAAAAAAGAATGAAAAAAATAATTTTAAAGTTAATTTAAACGATATATAAAGAGATTTTATTCTTATACAATTGAGTTTTCTACTTCGCTTTCTTCCTCAGGAGCTAATTGAATTCCACAGAAAGGGCAGTAAGCCACTTTCCTACCGATTTCAATACCGCAACTTGTGCACTTTGCCTTAAACCTAAGAGTTGAAGGAATACTTTCTTTTATCCTTTCGAAAGACTCGTTTAAAGTTGTTAGCACTTCACCGATGGTATTTTTCCTTACTTGGTTAGGATGTGATTTCACATAGATGGAAGATAATTCTATGATAAAGTTCTCCAAAAACTTAAGTTGGTCAAAGAAATTTTTATTCACCTTCAATTTTAATATTTCTTCTCCAGCATCCGATAGAGAATAAACTTTTCGGATCGGGCCAATTGGACTTTTAACCGTTTTAGATTTTAAGAAGCCATTTCGCTCCAGCTTGGACAAAATTGGGTAGATCGTACCAGACCTAGCTTTCCATGTCCCAGCAAAGTGTTTATTTAAAGTTTGGATAATATCATAGCCTGAGAGGGCGTTGCTATTGAAAATTACTTCGATTGTAGTGAATTCGAGAGGAGTTAGCTTATTTTTTTTTATTTTTTTAAAAATTTCTTGTTTGATTTTAGATCTCAACGTTTCAATATCATCTTCCAAATCTAAGAATTTTCCCAGCCACATTTTAATTTAACTCCTCAACTATTCCTCTTTTTGTCGATTTTGCATTTTTCCCATTTCTTTTTCAACGGCACGTTCCCTTCTTGACTTTAATACTCCTTGTTCATCAATCGAAGGACGATGATAGATATAATATGTAACCAAGTGAATTATTAATCCTGTACCCCAGAAAAATCCCGGAAATTGTGCCCAATAAAAAGTAGGCGTAAAGAATTCATCAATTACAAATAAAAACAACATTACGAATATGTATGCCACTGAATGATAAATTACGCCTCTCTTTGCCGACGGATATACTCCTCGCGCATATATTATATAAGATGTTATGTGCTCAGCAATGCCAATAAGCCATCCAAAGATAGGAAATATCACCCACCAAAACATATGCGTAAAAACCAAGTTTATAACGGTAAGAAAAATGCAGACAGTAATGAATACGCTTATGTGTATTTTTACAGACATTCTAAAGTTCACTTTTCGGAGGGCTATACGACGAAGATGCTCCTCTGAAAAACCGTTATATTTACGTTCATTCATAATATTTGTTCACATCACGGTAATTTTTGCTTAATTCGATTTTAAATTAATATTTTTTAATTCTAAATAATATAAAGAAATAATCATTTATAAATCTATGTAGACCTGACAATAGTCATTTGTTATAGAACAATAATCGTTTGTTGAAAAAACTTAGTAAAACAAAAAAATTAATTCAAAGTATTAAAAGTATCAAACTTATGATATGTATGAAAAAGTTTTAATATGTAGACTTATGATTATTCCCAATCCACGATCTTAATAGTATTATGTCGTCGTTTTCGGAATATATTGAAAAAATTGAAAAATGGGACCGCAAAGCGTTCCTTAGCTTGTACAAGAGTGATTTTTCTAAGCGAACAAAACAATTTGCTAATGTTTTTAGCTTTTTTGGAAGCTTATACTTCTGGGGGCTGATGTGGCTCTCTTGGTTCATTTATGGCTTCTTCACAAAAGATTATTATCTCTTAGTACTGTTCACAGGAGCGTTTGATCAGTCTGTCATCATACATGTTCTTATTCGCTATGGAATTGTTAGAAGAAATAGACCTTACATCAAGCTTAAGAAAGAGGGTGTCGAGAAACACGATGATTTTATTAGGATCCCATATATCATGTCAGAATCAGAAGCTAAATCTTTTCCAAGCGGTCACGTTACGTTCTTTCTTTTGTTTGGAATTGTTTTTGCTTTTTATTTTAATAGTTGGATTATTTTTTCAATATTTTTAGGATTAGACGTAGTGATGGCATTTTCGCGCCTGATTTTAGGAGTCCATTTTCCAAGCGATGTGATTTTTGGTTTTGTATTTGCATCCATTTACGCGCTGTTATACTTTGGACTTACTTACACCTTTTGGGTTGATTTCCACTACTGGATCGGGCCTATAATATCGCGAATTTTTCTTTTCTGGTTATACATATAAGTTAAAAGTAGAGAAATGTTTTAATAAAGTTCTCAATTTTAATTTTCTACTTAGATTTTCACTTTTTCGTCATATTTTTCTTTTAATTGAGGTTTTATTATATGAACCAGGATTATATAAAAGGGTATCAAGCATAATTCGACTACAATTGATATCAAAAACGGAGCTTTCAATCCAAGAGAATCTAAAACTATTCCGCCTAAAATTGGACCAATTATTGCTCCAATATTACCAAAGAATTGAAAGAAGCCAAATATTTTTCCTCTATGTTTTGAAGTGATCCTACTGACAAGGTTTTGGAAAATTAAATTTGCCGTATTTATAATTGTCATATCAAAAACCAAAATGATTGCAAAAATTATTACGTTATCTGTGTTTATTAGAAACCACGTAAAAATTGCGCCCAATGTGCTAAAAATGAGGATACCAATAGATGGTTTTATTTTGTCTGCTAGTTCCCCCAATTTAGGTGCTATAATCATTGAGATAATCCCACTTGGCAAATATGCGAATGTAGCTATAGTTGGATCGCTAACAACTGCTTCTAATAGATACACGTTCAAAAAAGGCCTTCCAAGAGAACCATTAATGTTTGCTAACAACAATACGATTGATAAAAAGATTAATCCCAGAAACACTAATCTATTTCTATTTGTATTTTCTGTCGAGTTAGTTTCATTTTCATGTAGTATATTAATTTCGTTCGAAAATTTTATAGTTTCGTCTACATTACGCAAAAATAAGATTCCAGCTGAAAAATTTGCAATCCCGAATAACAGAATAGCGCTATATATGATAAATGGATTATCCGTGTTTCCGATCGATAAAGCAAAAATTGTGAACCCAAAAATGGATCCTATAAGCATTCCTCTTCCAATTGCAGAATCTCGCTTCCCATAAGCATGGGAGCGATGATCCTTATTAGATTTTTCTGCTATAAGCGTATTGAATGGTATCCAAAAAAATCCTGCGAAAAAACCAATTGAAAATGTGCCAATTCCGATGCCTACTAAAGAGTTCAATATAATACCCGTATATAGGATGAAATAGGCCGTCCCTCTTCCAAATGAACCTAATAGAATTAACTTTCTCCTTGATTTTAGTTTATCAGTAAAAAATCCTACGAACAGAGAACTAATCATTATGCCCATTACTTGAACTGAAAATATTAAACCTATCTGAACTCCGGTGGCGTTTAATTTTTGGCTGGCGATATAAGGGATTATAAAATCCAAAAAAAAGAAGCCTAAGCTGTTTAAAGTAACAATCCGAATCATGCTCTTGAAATCGTTTGTGTATCGTATTGAAGAATTCAATTTTAAACCCCTAAAATTAACTTTAATGAAAAAAATGCTTAATTGAGTAAAAACCTTATGAAATGATTGTTTTACATATAATTTTTAATAAGAATTGATAAAAAAAAATTATTGAAATTAATTTTTTAATGAATATAACGAATTAATATATATTCTAATTTGAAAACTAAAATTGATATTTAAAATGACTAAAAATGATAATGATCCTACTTGTCATAAATGCACATCTATAAATTATTGTGCAGTCGGAAGGGCTAGCAAGATTTTAGAGAATTGTCCCATGAAAGTGCATCCCGATATTGAGAAAGCAGCAAAAGAACTTTATAAGAGAGATGAGTTTGTTAAAAGATCAACGGGAGTTGCGTCTATTGTTGAAGCAAAAGGGTACATTCACTGGCCTCGCTTAAAGGATACCATAGAATATGCGAAAGGAATGGGATATACTAAATTAGGTTTAGCTTTCTGTGTAGGAATGCTAGCAGAAGCAAAAAGAATTGCAGAAATATTGGAAAAATATGGATTTGAAGTTGTATCTGTTTGTTGTAAAACGGGGTCCGTAAAAAAGGTAGATGTAGGCGTACCTGAAGAATATACTATGATTTCCAAAACAGGTTACACGATCGGGTGGATAACTTGTAATCCCGTAGCTCAAGCACTTCTATTAAATAATTCTTCCACCGATATGAACGTTCTCGTAGGTCTATGTGTCGGACACGATATAACGTTTACGCGCCTATCGGAAGCGCCGGTAACGACTTTAATTGCAAAGGATAGAGCTTCCCCGCATAATCCAGCAGCAGTTCTGTTTTCCCACTATGGAAAAGAATTCTTTGCTGCTGAACTTAAAAATATAAGACGCTTAGAAATGAAACAAAAGAAAGAATAATGAATTATAACAATTTTTTATTTTTTAACAAAATTTTATTAAAACCAATCGATAAATTCATCTATCGCTCTTCTTTCTCTTCCGTCTTTGCTTTTTTCTACAGCGTCGTCAATTACTCCCACAGTAATTACGCCCATTAATTCGTATTTCTCAGTCGATATTTTGAAAATTTCATTAATTTTTTCTTTATTTTTTAAGATTTCGCCGATCCAAACCGCTCCTAATCCCTTAGCATGAACGGCTAAAAGCATATTTTCAATAAAGCCTCCAATTGCTAAGACATCCTTTACCCGATCGTAACCTCTTTCTAAGTCTAAGAATACAACAAAATTAAGATAAGCGTTATCAATAATTTCTCCGTACTTCGATTGTTCTGCAATCATACGCTTAACAGTGGGATGTGAGACAATATAAACTTTCCAAGGCTGGCTATTTTGACCAGAAGGCGCCCATCGACCGCAATCTAATATCTCTCTTATCGTGTCGTTATCAATTTTTTTATAAATAAAATTTCTGATGGATTTTCGCGACTTAATCAGATCCAACAAATCGTTTGTTTTTGATTCCATATTTTAAGAATTGGTTTTGCTTAAATTAAATACTTTTGCATAAATTATGTGTGGAACATCCAAATTAAAATAAGAATTTATATTGATTTTACTGAGTAAATTAAAATAATAAGAAAATAAAAAATAAAATTGAGTAAGAATTAAAATTATTCTGTTTTTATTTCAATATCCTTTGCGTCGTCTTCTAAAACGTCGTAATATTCAATATCGCTTAGACCACCAGTTGTAACGTCCTTCCAATGCACTTTTAATGGCATGCCGATATATGCGTCTTTAAAGTCTATATTGGGTTCTAATTGAGCAATATGTGTGGTGTCAGAACCGTCTTGGCGAATACATACTACTGGTTTTTCTAACACTTCCCCCGTTTCAGGATCTTTGATATATACAATCGTATAAGTGGCCACTCGAGCAGTATCGCGTAAATCTACCCATCTATCAGGTTTAACCATACACTTTCCACATACTAATCTGGGGGGAAAAAATACCCTATTGCAACTCCGACATTCGTTTCCTACTAATTTCTTCTGTTTCAATTTCTCTAAAAAGGGAGTCATATGAGTAATGTTAAATTTAAAAGTGTAACTTGCCAAATACCACTTGCCTGGCATCGTTCTAGTTCTTACATAATCCTTTTTTATATAATCCATAGATTTTCTTTGAGTTTGTTTTGACACTTTTTTCAACCTCCAAAATTATTTAAATTTACGAGCCGGTTCATCTGACATCACCATCATTGTAATTAAATTAATAACTCCGCCCCAACCGTGGCCTAAAGCCGTATGGACCGTTTTAGGGACTTGGTTACTGGCTTTTCCCATTATCTGGAGGGCTGCTTCAGCTGGTCTTTCCATCGCTGAAGCCCCTATAGCATTTGTTGAGTTTACGCCACCAGAGCAATTTATTGGAAGTTCTCCGTTTAACGCAGTTACTCCACTTTCATACATTGAAGAAGCAGTATTTTCTTCAAATAAACCTAACCTTTCAACCCACATTAATTCTTGATTGGGAAATGGGGCATAAACTTCGGCATAATCAATTTCCTTTCTTGGAAAAGAGATTCCAGACTGACTAAAAGCTAAATCTGCTGATTTCATAGCGCCTAATTGTTCCGAAGGATCTAATTGTCCAGCACCACTTCCGTTATATCCTAAAATAGCAGTTTCATGAGAAACACTCGCAACTCCATTTACATAAACAGGAATATCACACATATCTTTAGCTTTTTCCTCTGTTGTAAACAACATAGCGCAAGCTCCATCTGAGGCAGGACAAACCATCCCGTATCTTAAGGGGTAAGATATGTAAGGTGTGTCTAGTACTTGTTCAATTGTAAGATCTGGCATTTTTAAATGTGTCCACCATGTTTTTGCTGCATTATGACGATTTTGGACCACAACCCTAGCTAAATCTTCTTCAGTAATACTGCTTCTACGCATATAATTCGCCGCTTGATATGATGCGATACCGATCGCAGCGCCACCAGATAACAAACGTGTTAATTCCTCGTAAGGCATACCTAATGAATGAAGAACAGAGATTTCACCATAAGCTACGCTTGCTAATCCTACGCTCGTAGTGCCTATGGATTGCTGTTCAAACGCTACTGCTAAAACAGTATCAACGCCGGGAATACCTGCTGTTACATTATAATATCCCGAAATGGCCACCGATCCTCCAGTTGTTCCTCCAGTAGTCACTCTCATTAATGGTTTATTTCTTGCTCCCATCCAATCCGTCATCCAAAGCTCTGGAACATTAGCGCCTTCAAATGCGGGCATATTTCCATTCACAAAAGCATCAATATCTTCAATTCCTACGCTAGGAACATTCTTTAAACAATCAAGAATAGCTTCGTTTACTAATTCTGGCATACTTACATCGGAACGTTTTGAAGCATGTTCACTAAAACCAGCTGAAGCAATAGCTACTTGTCTTCCCATTTTTAATTACCCCCCTCCAACACATATATTATATTATTTTGAGCACACATTCCAATTTGACCAGAAGCAATAGCTTTTTTAGCATCCTTAACTTGATATCCATTAGCCTCTCCTCTTAATTGTTTAACCGCTTCTATTATCCTTATTAAACCTGTTGCACATGGAGGATTACCTCCAAGACCACCTCCCGAAGGATTAATCGGAAGATCTCCATTAAGCTCATAGTTTAATTTAGCTCCTTGACCTTTTTCTGCTAATCCAAGAGCTTCGCTAAAAATGAGTTCTTCGTGAGCATACATTTCAAATAATTCAGCCACATCAATTTCTTCCTTGGGGTTCTTTATTCCTGCAGCTTTAAACGCCACTTTTCCAGCCAACTCCATAGATTTAGATGTAGATAAATCTCTATCACCTAGATAATATGCATCTTGATTGTATCCTACGCCAGTAATCCAGACGGGTTTGTCTGTAATCTTCAAAGCTTGTTTTTCTGGAGCTAATATTAAAGCAGCTACTCCATCACAAGGAGGAGATACCATAAGTTCAGTGACAGGATCTGCATAATTATCAGATTCTAAAACTTCCTTCGTTGTCAAATTTGGATATCGAGCTTCTTTTAGAGACAAAGGGTTTTTAGCAGCATTTTTTCTATTATTTACTGATACTTTAGCAATATCTTCTGCAGATACGCCATATTTTTCCATATATGCTCTCATTTGGAAGCCTGCCGATGTGATATCGTTTACCAAAGCATTAGGGCGCTCCCAAGTTGGATCCGTTTCAAATAATCTCGCAGAATGGTAAGGAAAGCAAGATGCCATACTCCCCCCCCAAATCACCGCTAACTTGTGGTTTCCAGATAAAATCCTCATTAAACCATATAAAACAGCGTGAGCCCCATCCATTTCGACTTTTGATTCGTCAGCTAAATACGCACCACCTACTTCTACAGGAAACGCATTAGAGATGGTTCTTCCGTCGTAATAATCATTAGTACAAGATATAACCGTAGTGATTTCCTTCTTTTTTAAACCACCTTTATCTAAAGCGCCCCTAACTGCTTCAAAGATCATCTCATATCGACCATAATTAGCTTCTGACTGCAGTGGTATTTGATAATAACCTACAATTCCTACTTTTTCCACTTATCATCTCACCTCTCAATTTTTAACGAAACCCTTAATATCTGAAGGGTCTCCTTTCGGTTTTTCGGTCCATTCTATTTTAACTTGCATCCCAGTTTTTACTTCCTCTGGTTCTATATTTAACAATCGATAAATTACAGCTGTATTGCTCCCATCAATTTGTACCATGCCAACAACTTGAGATTTAGCCTTTCTTGAACTTCTATCGTTAATTCTATATGGCGTGATGGTATAATTCTTTAAGATACCCGTATCAGGCAAATCAACCCAATTCTCTTCTAGTGGAATTACTATATTACATTTTCCACATACTTTTCTGGGAGGAACAAAATCATCACCGCATTTTTGGCATTTATTGCCAACTATTTTCTTTTTTTCAAAATTATCG
>DAOUUT010000221.1 GCA_030668025.1 Promethearchaeota archaeon | reverse complement strand
CCTTTAATGATTGGAAATGGACCGATAGTTGGTGTAAAACCAGCAAAAAGTTATAAATTTATAATTTTTGCGATTCCAGTAGGACCATATTTCCCAGAAGGTTTTAGGGGTATTGATTTAGAAATTACGAAGAAATATACAAGAGCTGCTCCAGGTGGGACTGGTGCAACCAAAACATGTTGCAATTATGCCGGATCTATGTTAGCCGGAAAGGAAGCTAAAGAAAAGGGTTTTGCTCAAGTCATTTTTTTAGACGCAGTTCATATGGAATTTATTGAGGAAGTTGGAGCGGCAAATTTTTTTGCAGTGATTAACGGAACCCTTGCAACTCCAAAAACAACTGGAACAATTTTGCCTGGCATTACGCGTAAATCAATTTTAGAATTAGCTTCAAAGAAAATGGGAATAAAAATTGAAGAACGAGATATTTCCTATAAAGAATTGTTTGAAAATTCTTGTTCTGAAGCTTTTTGTGCAGGAACTGCTGCAGTTATTACTCCGATTAAATCTATTGTCCTTGAAGATAAAAAAAGGATTTTTAGTGAAGGTGAACCTGGCGAAATTACAAGAAAGATTTATGAATTGCTGGTGGGTATTCAGCGTTTAGATATTGATGATGAATTTGGTTGGGTTGTAAAGATTTGAAAAAAATAAAGTCTAGCAATAGAATTTAATTTAACTCTTTTTTTATGTGTTTTTTAATTAACTAATAACATTAAAGAAAAAACTGCATACAGAATTCCAAAACAGATAAGTGTTGGTATAACTATATGTTTAAACGATTTTATATAATTAGTTTTAAAATAATTAATATTATAGGCTAAACAAGGATGAAGTGGGGTAATTAAATATCCTAAGTAAATTGCAAAATAAAGAAAAACAAAATCGATTATGGGCATTGATAGGACTAAGTTTTGAACCAAATAAATCGGGATTAGAATAGAACTCGGTAATTGTACTCTACCGGTTGTAAATCCAAGGATAAAACCAATACTGATGAATAAAGCAAAGGGTAGATTTAAAGCGCTAATCTGTTCAGGCACTCCAGATTCTAAGAAAATACTCAGAAACAAAAACATTGAGATGATTAGTAGAGGAAATCTCCATATTTTCATTTTTCGCGAAATTTCTTTTATCTTAAATATATTCATCTTCGCAAACTTTAATGCGATGGAAATGCTTATGATTAAACCTATAAAAACAAACAATTCTGGAAAGCTTATTGGGAAAAATAGTCTTCCTAAGAAATCTATAAGGGGAGCGATGAGGAGGGGAATCAAATTATGGAAAACACGTTTTAAGTTTCGGTTTGTTGATTCTTTTGATTTATCTACTGGTTTAAGTAAAGTAAAATATCCTACAAAAACCATTAAAATAAATGGAATTAATAAAGCTAAAACAATTAAATAAAGGGATATTCCAGATAGGACACTTGCCACGAGAATAGCAGATGAAAGAGGATAAATTAAAAGTAAAACATGTCGATACCATACATTAATTGCAACTTTTCGATTAGAATCTAAAGCCGAATCTATTTGGTCTACTATTGGTGCCGACATTAATGCCCCTCCTGCCACAGGTAATAGGCCAAATAATGCTGGACTGACCATTAAAGAAACTTTCTTAGAAACTTTCATATTTTGAATTAATTCAAGCATGAGTCCCGATTCTTCCATTATACCGCCTAAAATTGGTATTAACAAAACTGAAAGCGCTAATAGGACAATTGAAGGATTAATAATAACTTCAATCATGGAATTTATAATGTTTACTTGAGTTAAAAGTCCAAAAATGATTGCACTAATGCCTAAAACAACACTTAGCTCTTTCTTTGAGAAAATTAAGATTAAAACAATGATAAGAAGAAAGCTTAATAACGGGGGAATCACATTAAAGAAAATATTTAATTCCTTAAAAATTACGCTATAGCATCTTTGTGGGAGAATAGAAGATCATTTAAAAATTTCGTAAAGTCATTAAAAAATAGAATTAAAAGGATAGATTTTCGATCAAAATTTCGAAAGCTGTTTTGATGTTTTCCCCTGTCTTTGACGATATCTTTACATAACTTATAATATTTTCATATTCTTTCTTAATTTCTAAGATAAATTCATCTATAGAGAGTGATTCATAAGGATTAACCAAATCGTTTTTTGTTCCTATCAATAATATAGGAATATTTCCAAATTCTTTTAATGTAACTATCCATTCTTGAACATTTTCAATTGTATTTATTCTCGTTAAATCAAAAAGAATAAAAGCTGCGAAAGAACCATCGACAAAACCATTCAAAAGCGTTTTGAATTGATTTTGTCCAGCAAAGTCCCACATTATAAAATTAAATTCAGTTCCATTAGTAGAAATAATTTTTGAGTAAAAATCAACGCCTCTAGTTAGTTGACGATTAGCATCAAAATTATCATAAACAAGTCGATTTAGAAATGAGGTTTTTCCTACTCCACCATCACCGGAAACAATAATTTTTATCGTTTTCTTCATGATTATTAATATCTGTTTAGCTAAAGATTTAAAAAGTTATAATTAAAATTAATTTTTGTAATATTAGAACAAAAAAAAATTATTAGAGCATTTAATATACTTTAATAAAATGTCCAAGTAAACTAAAGGTAAAACAGAAAATATGTCAGTTAAAATATTAATCATAGGCGATACACACTTAAATTCTTTTAAAAAATTGCCAAAAGAAATGGTCCAAGCTATTAAAGAATCTGATTGGGTTATTCATGTAGGGGACTATACATCAATAGATATAGTGGAAGGTTTAATAAGGTGGAAAGGCGATAAATTTAAAGGAGTGTTTGGTAATGCCGATCCTTTGAGTATTAGGAAGATATTACCAGATAAAGTTATATTAGAGATAAAGGAGAAAAGAATAGGGATTACACATCCATTCTGTGGAGGACCTGAAACATTTACTAAGGCAAGGGTTAAAAGAGAATTTAAGGATTATGATGTTGATGCAATTGTATTTGGGCATACTCATGAACCTGAAATAATAGAGGTGAATAAAATTTTGCTGATAAACCCCGGGAAAGGGTATTTAGAAAAAAGTTCGTTTGGAACACCTACTACTTTGGCAATTTTAACAGTAACTGAAACTTTACAAGCAGAAATTATTAATATTGCCCTTTAAAATCATAACCATAATTTTCAACAAATTTAGTGGATGTTTAAAGAATGGGCTACAGATAGTTCTTATTCTTGTGGTCTTCAACTTACATCTCAACACTCTTTGATATAATTTTATTCCTTGATTAAATTCTTTTTAAGTTTTATTTAGAATAAAATATTAAAAAAAAAATAGGGTTTAAAATACAATTTTATAAAATAATGATTAGAATAGAAAAATAATTTCAATTAAATTTGAAATTGAATTGATTTAAACTTTTAAGGTAATGAAAATTGGAGGAAAAAAAGAGAAATTTTTTATATAGCATTCTAATAGTTATTTTAGCTTTAATAACATCGTTTACTATTTTATTTACTTTTTACGGGTCTGTTTTGGTTGCGACTCTTGCCGCTAACGAAAGCTTATTATTAGGTTTGATTGTTATTATTAGCAGAATTTTGATATTAGGATTTATGTCGTTCTTTCTCTATCGCAAATGGTTAATGCAAGAAGCAATATATACTTCAGATGCTTATTTTTTATTCGGATCCTTTTTCGGTATACTATCCTGTGGAAAAATCTATGATATCTTTTATAGCCTAGCGTTTGTTTCTATGACGTTTGATGCAGAATTTATTCTACTCTTGCTAAAAATACGGTTTTTCATAATAATGGTAAATGTAATGCCAATCTTATATATAGGATTAGAAGTAATTATAACATTTTTTAACTTGTATAGTAATAATAAGATGGATAAAAAACAATTTAACAAGTTAAGATTGAGGATCATTTTAATTTTCATCTTGATATTAGTATTAGTCATAAGTTTGGCTCCAACAACTGATTTTCTCAGCAAAATTCTTCCGTTCATCACACTAGTAATATTCTTAGGAATTGCTATTATGTTCTTGTTTATGTATAAAAATAAACGTTTATCCCAAGCAAATGGTTTAATTATTGGGATAGCTTTTATTTGTTTTATCGCTTCTAATTTGCTTCGATCAATTCTACTAAGCACAGAGCTCTATTACTTTGTTTTTGTTGAATTAATTGACATTGGTGTTACTCTACTTATATTTATTGGATTTGTTACTAAACCTAAATATTCTAAATAAAAAATTTAATTAATTAAATATTTTGATTAATTTCGAGCTTTAAAAACTTTAATTTAAATAAGTTGTTAGAAATTATATAATTGAAATATTATTTAGTGGTTTTAATGAAGATTTCTAAAAATTGGAAAAAATTTGCCTCATTATTTATAATATTTGGTCCGGTTCAATATGTAATATTTACCGCAGTAGCTATGTTATATTACGCTGGAGGAACAATGGTAAATCCTCTTAGTCAGGGATATAATTTTTGGAATAATTTTTTTAGTGATTTAGGGCGTGTAACAGCTCTTTCAGGGGCTTCGAACATCATTTCCTTTACCATATTTACTATAACTGCGTTAATATTAAGTTTTTCCTTTATTCCTTTTGCTTTTGCTCTTCCGACATTTTTTAAAAATGACAAAAAACAATATCTTATTGCAAGAATTGGTTCTTTAATTTGTTTAATTTCTATCATCTTTTTAATTGCTACTATTCTTACTCCATGGGATATTTTTTCTACTACCCATTTGATGTTTGCTAATTTGTTCAACATCACCGGAACTATGGGAGTAATATTTTTTGCCGTTGCTGTTTTATACAACAAAAATTACCCAAATATTTACGCTTTCACATATAGTGTGCTGTTGGTCTTCGCTATTGTTTATACGGTAGTGTTGGTGTTTTTACCAAAATCTATAACACCAGAGGGTTTAACAATACAAGCGTCCATGCAAAAGATTTCTCAATATTCGTTTCTATTTTGTTTCTTAATCCAAGGTTACGGCGCTTGGAAACTTCAAAAAAGCTAAGTAAAAGCAGTAAATTCTATCTAAAACTTCGTTTTTATTTTAAATAAGTTTAAAACTTATTGCTTGACTCTTGTACTAAAACGCTAAAATTTTTGACCATTTCTTCCAAACTAGGAAAATCTGGAAGATTATGCGCACCTAATATTTTTGAAACTCTACGAACTTCCTTGTCCTCACCAACTAACCAAAAGAATATTGGTTTTGAAGAATTCGTGACATTATCTATTATTTGATCTACATCGTTCATAGCCCTAAATTGTCTCGAGCAGAACATCATATTAAAAATTCCTTCGATATTGGGCTCACTTAATAATGTTTTATAAACATGGGTTGTTACAACATCAGGTCTTACGTTATTCATCATAGCTTTTTCCATTGCAGGCCAAATATCTACAAAAGCAAATCTATTAGGAGGCATCCAATCAGGAAAAACGTCTACAAGTGCATCGTAAGCTTTATCTCCTAGAATTGGAAAATTCAAACCGTATTTCATTGTTAGATCTGCCGTTATTGTACCCGCACCTCCCGAACCGGCTACGAATGAAACGTTACCTTTTTTTGGTAGAGTTTTACCCGTCTCATAAATAATTGAAAATGTCCGAGCATATTGAAATAACTCGTAAAAACTATTGGCGTAGATGACTCCGGATTGTTTGATGATTCCATTGATCAAACGCGAGTTTTCAGCTAAGGACCCTGTATGACTAAGAGTCGCCTTCTGACCTTGTGGAGTTATTCCACCTCTTAATAAGATAATTGTCTTATTAGGCATAGATCTTACCTTTCTACAAAGATCAATAAATTTTCTCGAATTTTTAAACGATTCTAGATATATTGCAATAACATTAACGGTATTGTCTTTTATTAAGTACTCTAAGAATTCTATTTCGCTCAAATCCATTTTGTTCCCAATAGAACACGCATATCTAAATCCTAGATTGGGATATTTTGTCATAATGTGCATTAGATATCCGCCATTTAACATCCCCGATTGGCTAATTATAGCAATATTGCCCCTTTTAAAGCTAGAAAAAACACCAAAACCAGAAAAAAAGCCTTCTTTTTCCTCACCATCGCTATCTCCATTAATAGTACTAAGACCCATACAATTAGGTCCAACAATTCTTATTTTGGAAAAATTTTCTGTAATTTCGATTATTTTATTCTTTAATTCTATGCCTTTTTCACCGACCTCTTCGAATCCAGATGCTTCAATAATCGCCCCCTTTACGCCTTTTTTAATGCAATCCTTTAAAATGTCAGGAATAAATCGATTTGGAACGTAAAAAATCGCAATTTCGACATCCTCTTCAACATCCAAGATG
>DAOUUT010000210.1 GCA_030668025.1 Promethearchaeota archaeon | reverse complement strand
GTACTTAATGCTTTAATATATACTTCTTTAGCGTCATTCATTTTACCTCGGTAAACCAAAATCTCCCCAACATATCCTAACCCTTTTAAAATTAGTTCTATATAATTTGAATCAATTGCAATATTAGTTCCTTTTTTAAAATATCTAATAGCCCGATCAAAATCGCTCTCTTTTTTTTTAAGGATGCCCAAATTAAAATAAGAAACGATAGTGCCCCTATTATCACTTAGTTCTTTAAAAGCTTTGAGAATTTTTTTGTATAATTCAAAAACAATTTCCCAGTTCTCTTGTTTTTCGTGAATATAAACTAAATTACCTAAACAGTCCAATAAGTTGTAAATATCGTTGTTATCTGAACATAAAGAGCTACATTCAAGCAAATTATCACATGCTTCGTCAAAAAGGTTTAATTTAATTAAATTGATCCCAATTCCTTTTAAGCAAGTAATTTGCTCCTTTACCTGATTAAACTCTTTATAAATTTCATGAGCCATATTGTAATAATCAATAGATTTCTTGTATGTTCCACTTGTGAAATGTAAAATTCCTAGTATCCCATAAACATCAGCTTTTCCTAAATCATCGCGTTGTTTTTTGAAATATTTTAAACAAACTTGTAAATTTTTTTCTGATTTTGTGTATTGCTCAACTTCAAGTTGCATAAATGCTAAATTACTTAATTCTTGAATATAATCTGAATTTTTGCCGTACTTTTCTAATTCTATTAATTTCTCTTCAGTTTCTTTAATTAATCTTTCTATCTCTTCTCTTGTTAGCTCAAGATGTTTTTTAACATGGATATTCTTATTTCACCATTTAGTTTTATTGTTGTTTTATTTTAGTTCTCAATACATTAAAAGGGCGTTCTTCTGTTAAACATATTTTATACCTATTTGAAAGAGTTTTACACATAACGGTGTAGAAGTTAATAAAACCTAATAAATATATGTATAAATATTATTAAAATCCTTATCTATTATTTAATTAATGAATTAATTGATAATTTTTTAATAAAGTGCTAATTTGAAGTGAAATTTAAAGCAAGATTATGGGATTCACTGGAAGATAATAAAGTAAAATGTCATGTTTGTGCTAATGAATGTGTTATCTTGCCAGGTAAAGGAGGAATTTGTAGAACTCGAAAAAATTTTGAAGGAGAATTATATACTCTTATTTATGGATCAATGATTTCTAGTGGAAGTTTAGACCCGATTGAAAAAAAACCTTTATATAATTTTTGGCCTGGTGCTACCGCTTATTCTATCGCTTCCATAGGGTGTTCTTTTAGATGCCAGAATTGCCAAAATTGGAATATAAGCCAGGCAAACCCTACTGATAATGGAAAAAATGGATTTTATACCTTAGAAGGATTAGAAAATCGCAAAATGTCCTTAGTAGAAATGACACCAAAACAACTCATTGAAAAGGTTAAAAAAAGTGGAGCTACGACACTAGCATATACTTATAATGAACCATTAATTTGGCATGAATGGATACTGGATACCACAAAATTACTTAAACAAGAAAATATTAAAACCATTTTAGTAACAAATGGGTATTCTACGGCAGAAGCTACAAAAGAGTTAATAGAGGTTGGAATTGATGCGGCTAATATTGATATTAAGTCTATGTCAGATGAGTTTTATAAGAAAATATGTGGGGCTAGTTCAGTACAACCTGTTTTGGATACTGCAAAAAGGTTCAAATCCAATGGGATTCACATAGAAATAACTAACTTAATAATTCCAGATTTGAACGATAGTAATGTAGAAATTAAAAAATTATCTAATTGGATTGTTGAGAATTTAGGAGATGATACGCCTACTCACTTCTCAGCATACCATCCTGACTTTAAGCAACCATCTATGAAAAGTACTCCATTTGAAACATTAGATAATGCTTATAATATAGCCAAAAAAGCAGGTTTGAATTATGTT
The DNA here is from genome assembly GCA_030668025.1 of Promethearchaeota archaeon. The sequence goes on along the minus strand of DAOUUT010000210.1, from coordinate 4,688 downwards.
TATGTTGGAAATATTAGTCACGAAAAAGGAGGAAATACCTACTGTCCAAATTGTAATCATTTAATTTTAGGTAGAAGTGGTTATAGATTTACCAAAATTGATATTACAGATACAAAACATTGCCCAAGCTGTCATTATGATCTAAGTAATGAGATTAAAGGAAAAATTAATAGAAAAGCCTTTCATAGATTTAGCTTCTTTTAAAAATTTAAATGTAAAAAGAAAAAATATTAGAAAGTTATTAAAAATATCCTGTAATTGAAACTCCTATAACAATGAGTAAGAATCCTTGAAGTAGGCAGAATATTGCAATTATAAATGCAAAAACAGGCCATGATATTGCTTTTGAAATTGACATTAAAGTTCCAATGTAAAATTTGACGGTAAGAGCAACAATAGCAAATACCAAAACAAATATAATTGCTAAAACTATTCTTGGGTCAATAAAAACCGCAATTACTTGAACGAGTTGATCTGGAATAGCTAATACAACGACAACAACTACAAGTGACGCTAATAAAATCCCTATAACGCTTGAAATAGGAAGATCGTTTAAAGGTTTTAAAAGCGTTAGTGTTCCTAGAACGATAAGGAAAATAGATGTAAATAAACTTTTCGCGTCTTGAGTATTAGCCGCGTATGCTACGCTTGGCGCTTGATCGAGAATAAGCCCACCAACACCGCTAAGTAACCCAAAAATACCGATAACTAGTCCTAAATATGTTAAAATTTTTAAGAACTTTGTAACATCGAAATTCCAGTCCTCTACTTTTCTTTTTTTGACAGACCCTCTTCTTTTAGTTTCATAAACGGCGTAGACTAACCACATAATGCCAAGAAGTAAAATGAAAAATCCCGCGAGTTCTGCCAAAGGTCTTAAAAAAACCTCAGTAAAACCAAATTGATATATCAATAAATTTCACTCTTTTAAACTGTTTAATTTTGTTATTATGTTGAATATTACTTTTTAAGTATTTATATTTCATCTAGTCCAATTTTTAAGATGCATGATATTGAATAAAATGTAAAAATAAGATTTGTTCTATTTATTATTGTATGAATGAAACCGTTTTTTTAATGTAATCCAAATATTTCTTGATTTCTTTTTTTGTTGTCTCGTCACCCCAAGAATATTCTTTCTGCATAATCTTTGCCACTTTTTCTGCGGCTTCAGAAGCTCTTCGGTGATGTATCCATAGTGACATCTCTGTTCGTCGACAAAATACATCAATCAAATGAGGTGATAGTTCGTATCTTAGCACATAAAGAATCTCCGCATTTATAAAATCATTTTCATCGATTATTCGTTCTTTTAGAGACATGTCTTCTTTTATCATATCGAGGATTTGGATAGCACCTTTCCCATATTGTTGATATAAGTGATCTGAGAGTTCCTCATCTAATTCAACACCTGATTTTTCTAATATTTCTAACCAGACTTCCTTATCAAGCGTGATGATAAACTTTTGTCGACTAAAATAAGGTTCTCTGTTGATATTTGAAAAAACCTTTTTTTCTTCAATTTTTACAAACAGATCTTCAGCCATCGCTCTCCAATCTGTCAATTTACCACCCGTTATCGTAAGTAAGCCATCACTGGAGAAAAATATTATATGATTTCTAGATACTTCACTCTCAGATTTCCCTTTTTGCATTACTAATGGTCTGATTCCGGCATATGTAGAAAGAATATTGTCATAATCTATTTTTGCGTTCGGGTAGAAAAACTTAAGAGATTCAATTAAATAATCAGCGTCTTCTTTATCACAAAATGGATTTTCCAAATCCCCTTGATAATCGGTATCAGTTGTTCCTACAAGTGCGTACTTTTTATTTCTCGGAATAACAAAAAGAAACCTATTATCAATATTTGAATTAATACCATTTGCCATGTTATTACCAATATTTTCACGCTTGTAAAGGAGATGAACTCCCTTAGTTGGTCTAATTAGCGGTTTTGGAATGGTATCGGGGTAATTCTTTATTAGATTATCAGTCCATATACCCGTCGCATTTATTATTAATGTAGCTCGAATTTCAAAATCAATTTTTTTTTCTAGATCTTTGCATTTAATCCCAATAATTTTCCCATTGTTTTTGACATAACCAAAAACCTTACAATAATTTATGGAATCTGCTCCTCTAATGTTTGCTTCCTTCAGGATTTCAATCGTTAAACGAGCGTCATCGATGTTTGTATCGTAATATACTACACCCCCTGATATGCCCTCTTTTGTAAATTCTGGTTCTAAATTATATATTTCTTCAGTGGTATACGATTTATTTTTTTTTAAATTCTTAAATTCTGATTTATCATCGCTTAAAAAATCATAAATTTTAGCGGCAATTTGTAAATCACGCTTTTTATACTTTCCGCCTTCCATAAATGGTAAAAAAAATGGAAGAGGTCTAACTAAATGGGGTATCTGAACCCTCATCCAATTTCTTTCACGAGAAGCACTTTTAACTAAATCCATTTCGCTACGTCCTACATATCTAATTCCGCCATGAGCCATTTTTGTACTTCTCGATGAAGTCCCTGCAGCAAAATCTTGCATATCTACTACAGCAACACTCAAGTTTCTCATTGCTGCTTCTCTTGCAATACCGGCTCCTGTTATCCCAGCTCCGATTATTACTACATCGTAGTGAATTTCTTGCATTCTTGAGATAATTTTTTCTCTATTTTTTAAGGTCCAAGATTGATCAAATATTTTTTTCCCTAAATTTTCCATTTTAACCATGTTTAGAAAATTCTGGACTATAAATAAGGTTTCTTAATGTTTCTATTATCAATACTTTTGATTTTTGTGGGATAAATAAATTGATATATTTGTAATTTACATTGTTTTTATATCTTAAAAGGTGATAAAAATGGTAAATTCAGAATTATTAAATGAAATTAAATTAAAATTATCTGATGGTAGTGCTATGCCTGGAGATTGCATTAAGCTTTTTGAAATATATAAACAGGTCTCATCAGAAAATGCGGGATTAAGAGAAGAATTTGAAGATATGGCAATGTTAGATATGGAATTCTTAGGACAAATAATCATATCAGATGATAACAAGAAATTTTGGCTTAAATTCAAAGAGGGAAAAGTGGATTATGGAGAGGGTGAAGTCAGTAATCCCTCATTAGCCTTTACAACCAATATGGCGACTTTTACAGGAATTCTTTTTGGAACAATTGAGATTTCTGGTGCTCATGAAGCCGGAGATGTCAGCTTTGATGGTGGCAGTGAAGCTCTAATGGATCTTCAAGCTATTACCTCCGTTTTGAATGATTTTTTACAAAACATCTAATATTTTATAAATTTAATGCGGATCTGATATAATAATTTATGAGTTTAATTATTATTATATGGTAATTTAGGATAATATCTCTAAAATTTTATTTTTTTTCGCTAGATTTCAACTCTTTTTCTAGCATTTTAATTTTGGTATCAATATCTTTCGTTTTAGTTTTCTTTTCTTTTACAATCGCTTTTAAATTATGGTTTAAGAATTTATCCTTCTCTCTTTTCAAAGAATTGTATTCTGATTCCAATTTCTTTGTAATAGAAAGTAATTCTTTCTTTTTTACTGTTAATTCATTAATGGTTTTGAGGAGTTCATTTAATTTAGTTTTTTGATGAAGCAATTGTTCCCCAAGATCTTTAATTTTAGGATTATAATCTTCATTACATTTATTTATTAAATAATTTTCTTTTTGTTTCGCTATCTGTTCAATTTTCTCAATTTCTACTGCTATCTTATTAATTTGATCCCTAAGTTCTTCATCTGACATCTTGATTTTCTTTGTTTTAATTATTTATCATTTTTTTATTTATGAATCATAATTTAATTTTACTTAATTAAAGTACCGCTTGAACTCTATATAAATTTTGATCCTTTTTCTTTTTAATTTATTACAAAACATCTTATATTTTATATAATTAATGCACACCCCATAACTGTCCAGAAGCTCGTTGTGATTTATCTAATTGAGAGCCCTTTTTATTCAATCGAGCTCTACCAGTTTTGGTATCCCTTCGGAAAGTTACATCAATTTCTTTCAGAAAGAGGTTCATCCCTTCGCGTTTATTTAAGGGTCCAATGGTTTTTCCATGAAGTCCTGGCTTTCCAGTAAAAAGAAGAAGTCGGTCAATCAAAGAATCAGCGATTTGAATATCATGTTCTATACAAATAGCAACAGCATTATTTCTTTTTGTAATAGTACGAATTATTTGACCTATATGAATCCTTTCTTCTACATCAAGATAAGCTGAAGGTTCATCAAGAATATATAGATCTGCGCGCTTAGCAAGGCAAGAACATATAAACACACGCTGAAGTTCACCTCCTGAGAGTGCGGATATTTGTAAATCGAATAATTTATCAACACCTAAAGGTCTATATAATATCCGTAAAATTTCTTCAGAAAAATTGTAGGTTAAGGCCCGTTCTATGATGAAATCTCTTACAGTTTGAGAAGATTCTTGTGTAATGTATTGGGGTTTGTAAGAGACAATAGCTTGAATTCTTTCAAATTCTGATCCAAAGTCAGGTTGGAGCTCACCCGCGAGGATTTTTGCAAAGGTAGACTTACCACATCCATTTTCACCAACAATACCCAAAATCTCAGAAGCATAAATCGTTCCAGGATTCACAGATAAATGAAATGACTCAAATGTCTTTGAAATATT
>DAOUUT010000232.1 GCA_030668025.1 Promethearchaeota archaeon | reverse complement strand
TTCTCTGGCACATCAACAACGATTTAATTCCGTTGGTTCCAGAACAAGGGTCGGTAGGAGCATCCGGAGACCTTGCTCCGTTAGCTCATTTATTTTTACCCTTAATTGGTTTAGGTTTTTTGTCTAAAGATGGTAAAAATTATATGCCAACTGAAACAGTATTGAGAGAAAATGACTTAGAACCAATAAAATTACAAGCAAAGGAAGGCTTAGCCTTAATTAATGGTACCCAATTCATTGCTGCACATGCTGTAATGTGCTGTAAAAAGTTTTTTAGTTGTTTAGAGCAAGCTGATCTTATCGGAGCAATGACGCTTGAAGGGTATTTAGCATCACCTCAACCTTTCAATGAGAGATTAATTGCTTTACGTCCTCATGATGGTGCTAAAACTGTTGCTAAAAGAATCAGGAAGTTTTTGAAGAATTCTCAATTTGTAGAATCACATGCAGATTGTGGTCGAGTTCAAGATCCTTATTCTATTCGATGTATCCCCCAAGTTCATGGAGCCTCCAGAGATGCTTTTTCACATTTAAGCGAGACATTAGAATGTGAATTAAATTCAGTTACGGACAATCCTATAGTTTTTGATGAAGGTACTGCCATTAGCGGTGGAAACTTTCATGGACAACCTCTTGCCTTACCCCTAGATTATATTAGTTTAGCCGCATCTGAACTTGGAAATATCTCAGACCGACGAACATATCTTCTTTTAGAAGGAAAGTGGGGCCTTCCCCCATATTTAATTCAAGAATCTGGTTTAAATTCCGGTTTTATGATTACTCAATATTGTTCAGCAGCATTAGCTAGCGAAAATAAATCAATGTGCTTCCCAGCAAGCGCAGATAGTATCCCAACATCAATGGGACAAGAAGATCATGTAAGTATGGGATCGATTAGTGCTAGAAAAGCGCTTCGTATTATTTATAATCTTGAAAAAATCTTAGCAATAGAACTCTTGTGTACCGCTCAAGCGTTTGATTTTAGAAGACCTCTAAAATCCAGCGCAATTTTAGAAGCATGCCATGCCTATATTCGTCAAAATATTCCCCATATTAACGAAGATGTAGTTCTTTCGGAATACATTGAAATTGCTTTAGAAATTATAAAGAGTGAAGAATTAATTAAAATTGCAAACGAAGGAAAATGACAGAGATATCTACTCCATCGCCAAAAAGAATAAAAAGAAAAAATGTTGAAAACGAGGTTCGAACAACCACATTAGATTTGATTATAATTCACATCAACGAATTAGTAACCATGGATTCTAAATATGGGGTTCCAAGAAGAGGCAAGAACATGGCAGAGCTGGCACCCATTCACGATGGCGCAGTTGCAATATCTGGTAATTCTATAGTTTTCGTAGGAACGACAAATGAATTATATTCTAACTTTTCTCCTAACGAAAAAACGTTAATAATCGACGCTAGTAATCGTTTAGTAACTCCTGGATTTGTTGATCCACACACTCATATTATTTTCGATGGTTTTAGAGAAAATGAACTTGAAATGAAACTTGCCGGTAAAACCTACCTTGAAATTTTAGAGTCTGGTGGAGGGATATTAAAAACTGTCAAAGCGACGAGAAAGGCTTCCTTAGAAATCTTAATTCAAAATGGGAAAAAGATTCTTAATAGGATGATGGAATATGGAACGACTACAATGGAAACGAAATCTGGATATGGACTCGATGTCGAGAACGAAATAAAGTCGTTATTAGCAGCAAAAGAGTTAAACCTCGAGCATCCCATGGATGTTATATCAACATTTTTAGGCGCTCATGCAGTACCACCGGAATACGAGGATAAAACAGACGATTATGTTGAATTAATTATTTCAGAAATGATTCCAAAAGTAGCACAAGAAGAATTAGCAGAATTTTGCGATGTATTTTGCGAAGAGGGGATTTTCTCAATTGTTCAGACCAAAAAAATATTAAAGGCGGCTATGAAATACGGCCTAAAACCACAGATTCATATCGATGAAATCGTTGACACGAATGGGGCATTATTAGCAGCAGAATTAAACGCTGTGCAAGCGGGACATATGCTAAAATCTAACGACGAAGGTTTGAGAGCAATGAAAAAAGCACAAACAATTGCGACCTTATTACCTGGGACGCCTTTTTGTTTAATGATGAGGGACTATGCTCCTGCAAGGAAAATCATCGAATATGGTATTCCAATAGCCCTTGCTACCGACCTTAATCCAAATTGTTGGACAGAATCGATGCAAATCATAATTGCTTTAGCATGCTATCACATGAAACTTTCACCAGCTGAAGCTCTAACAGCCGCTACGATTAACGCCGCTTGTGCTCTTCAAAAACAAGAAAAAATTGGAAGTATAGAAGTAGGCAAGAAAGCAGACTTAATAATTTTCGATGTGCCGAATCATAATTTTCTTCCTTACCAATTTGGAGTAAATCTAGTATCAAAAGTTATAAAAAATGGTAAAGTTGTAGTAGATTTTGATTAATTTGCTCTTAAAATTTAGAAATCAAAATAATTCTCTAACAGATGCTTTGGCTCAAGTTTTTTAGGATTTTCAATTTGTAAATAATAATCTAAAGAATTAAGCACAGCACCCAAGGGCAATACGCCAATTAATTCTGTACCAACAATAGGTACACCGTATCGAGCGGCTTCAATTCTTACGAGTTCCATTTGACGATATAGAGGGGTTTTTTTAAAATTAATATTACTAATTCCTACTTGAACACAATCTCTCGTTTTCAAATCTGTCCCCATTGCTTTAACATTTACAAGCCCTCCTGAGCGTAGATGAATTGCTTTTGCCACTTTTTTCGCAATTTTAACATCTTTAGTCCCAAGGTTAATATTAAAACTAATTAAGGGATATCTTGCTCCCGTTATTACTGCACCTGCGGTTGGATGAAATTCTGAAGGACCATAATCCGGTTTCCTTTCAGGGTTAGTTTTAATGGTTTCTTTTAATCCCTCATATTCTCCGACTCTAATGTTATCAATATTTTTCCTTTCAAGATTTCTTGCCGAATCTTCGTATAAATATACTGGAACGCCTTCTTTTGCCATTTCCTCTCCAAATTGTTTTGACAATTCTATGCATTCCTCAATTGTAATATTCTGAGCGGGTATAAACGGAACTACGTCAATTGCGCCTATTCGAGGGTGCTGACCTTTGTGTTTATTCATGTCAATTAGTTCTATCGCTTTTTTAGCTGCGGCAATATTTGCTTTCAACACGGCTTCTGGAGTACCAACAAAAGTAATTACGGCTCGGTTGTAATCAGAGTCGTATTGAATGTCTACGATGTTAGTTTCGGGAGTGTTTTTTATTTCTGCTACAATTCGTTCGACTTTATCTCCATCTGTACCTTCGCTATAATTAGGTACGGACTCAACTATTTTTTTATTTTTTTTTGTCATAATTATCTCCTTAAAACAACATTAATTCTAATTTTTCATAATATAAATTTATTTATTTAAATGTAATTTCAAATTTTTATAGATTGAATTAAATTAGCTTTAGATTCGGCTATATATGTTTACGGTAAAGCATAATCTCTTCCATAGGTTTTATTAGTAAAGATATAGATTTTATCTTCGCCATTACCAATTGCTTTTCCATTAATTCGTAATTTTACGAAAATTGGCTTATCTTTTGTTCCTCTTGGAGTTTTACTAACTTGTTTTTCTTTGAATTTAATAACTTCTGCTTTTTGATGAATGTATGTGTCTGTATTATTGCCCATAATAATTAAATCGTCGTTTTTAGTTAAATATCCGTTATCCAACGAAATTTTAGCATAATCTTTCGTATGATCCTCAACTTGGCCAACTTTGATATATCTGAAATGTGATAAATTTGAAGGGGATTTATGTTGATGGTCTTCTTCAATCATTCTCTTAAAGTAAAATCCTGGAGTAAATCCCCGATTATAAACTTTCTTTAAGTCGGTAACCCATCGACCTACTTTTTTTTTTGAAAAAGTACCGTTATAATAAGCCTCAATAGCTTCTCGGTAAATTTTTGTAACCACCTCGACATAGTGAGGGTGTCGCATCCTACCTTCGATTTTAAAAGCGTCAACCTTGGCTTCAATAAATCTAGGTATGTGGGCAATTGTACAAAGATCTCTTGAATTCATGAACCTAACACCATCGTAGATGTATTCTGCACCAGACTCTTCCCTTACCCACCAACGTCTTCTACATGGTTGTATGCAATTACCTCGATTTGCTGATTTCTCTTCGGTTCCACAAATATCTTGAGAAAAATAGCATCTACCACTTATAGAAGTGCACATCGCTCCATGAATGAAAATTTCAATTTCAGTTTTGGACAGATTCCTCTTAATTTCTTTAATTTTTTCTAAAGATAACTCTCGTGCTAAGATGATCCTTTCTGCTCCTAATTTTTCATAAAATTGAGCAGAAAGTGAATTTGAAACATTACATTGCGTAGATATATGAAAAGGGATTCCAACTTCTTTAGCTACTTGAACCGCTGCTATATCATGTACGATTATAGCGTCTATTCCTGCATTTTTACTCTCTCTTATTATATTTCGCAGAATTTTTATCTCATTATCATAAACTAAAATATTGGTTGCTAAATATGATTTTAAATTATTACTATGACAAAAATTAACAATTTTATCTAAGTCTTTTAAAGCAAAATTCTCCGAACGCATCCGCATATTAAACTTTTCAATTCCAAAATAGATGGAATCAGCATATTTTGAGGCAGCTTTTATCGCCTTAAAGTTTTTAGCAGGTGCCAATAATTCAACCTTTTCCATATATAATGATTTGATTTCTTTTCAAAAAAATTTATCTACTTAAAACATAAATACATTATTGAAAATGTGCAAATTCTCTTTTTTAAAATCGCTCTCCTAAGAATATTTTATTATTTTATTGTCATTTTTTAAAAATTGAAAAAATTTAAGATAAAAAGAAAATTTTGAATTTTAATCTATGAGCGAAGAAAAAAATAGTAAATTCATTGTTTGGATAAAAAAAAGAAAACGGTTCATCATAGGAATATGTACCATTTTATTATTAATTTTTATGATGTTTTTTATAGATTTTTTGCAATTTATTCAAAACTTAATCAATGTAGGATTTTTCGGGTTAATACTTTTTATAATAACGTACACTATTGCGTTTATATTAAGGGCATATAAATTAAAATTGATTTTTAAAGGTCTTAATCTAAATATTAAATATTCAACCTCATATTTTTCAACTGGAGCTTCATTTGTTATTAATGATCTAACTCCCGGTAAATTAGGAGATTTTGCTAAAATTTTTATTATAAAAGATGAAGAAAATCTCAATCTTAGCGAATCTGTAGCAGCGATTGCGATTGAAAGAATATTAGATTTAATTCTACTTTTTATTATCAGCAGTTTTGCGCTAATATATCTTTATATTAGTAATTTCAGTGGATCGACCTCTGGGCAAATTTTAGGTCAAAATCTTCAATTTTATTTAGCTATTGGTGCGATAGTTATTATTGGAATATTAGTGCTCTTTATTTTACTCCTATTTAAAACAGAGTTCATAATTAATATTTTAAAGAAAATATCATCAAAACTAGCTATTTATTTGGAACGATTTGTGATAAATTTTAAAGATGGTATGAAAAAATTTAAAGATCATAAACGAGAATTAATTTACATAATTTTGCTGGGTTTTCCAACCTGGATAATAGATGCCTCTATTGTTATTATCTTTTTTTACATACTAGGATTTCAATTAAACATCTTTTTATTGATTCTTGCCATCATACTTACATTTTTTAGTAAAACTTTTCCTATTACTCCTGGGGGTTGGGGAATTTCAGAAAATGTAGGAGCTGCATTTATTTACTTCTTTTATTCTTTCACAATTACATTCCCTGAGATTTTATCAATATTTATTATAGATCACTTATTCAGAAGTGCCTATCTCTTATTTTTTGGAGGATACTCTATTTTTCATTATAACTTTAGCTTGCAAAAAATTGAACCAATCAATAATTAATATGATTTCCATAAAAATTTAGAAATTAAATTTAGTTAAGTAAAGATGGATTACATAGATTATATCAACGGACAAACTGGAGAGCAATTTTGGTTTAAGGGTAAAAAAGATTTAATTAATATAC
>DAOUUT010000190.1 GCA_030668025.1 Promethearchaeota archaeon | reverse complement strand
TTCTTCTCCACCCAAATCTAATTTTTGAATTTTCTCCGACATATTTTCTATATACTTATCGACACTGCTCTTCTTAAATATAAAATTTAAAGTTTCCTCCGAAAAATAATCCAAAAATTTAATTATGGATAATTTAGCCTCGATGCTCTTAAGGGCTTCTGGATCCAATCCTAAAGCCTCTTGTAATATTTGACCTTGTGTCTTTCTAACGGGTCTAGTACGTCTCGACATCCTTGATGGTTGTTTTCTTACATCAGATCCTTCAATTTTTTCGTTCTCGTTTTCGTTCATATTATTCTCAATAATTTAATGCGTTTATTAATTATTTATTAATTAATAAAAGATAATTAACTTTTTGAAATTAAAAAACATGAATTTTCGACTTCGAAAAAGATTTTTATAGCTTTTTATCATTAGTAGATTATGAGCAAAAGAATTACCCTTAAAACAGAAATATTACTTGAAGGATTAAAATTTCCTGAAAGTCCACGATGGCACGACGATAAACTCTGGTTCGCTGATATGGAGACTTATAAAGTGATGACAGTTGATTTAAAAGGGAAAACTGAGACAATAATTGAAAGACTTAGTCCCGTTTCAGGATTAGGTTGGCTCCCTGATGGTAGATTGCTAATAGTTTCAGTAGAAGATTGCCGCTTACTACGACTCGATCCAGAGGGAGTTACTGAAGTAGTCGATTTAATCAAATTCGGAACAGTTTATTTAAATGATATGGTTGTAGATAAAAAAGGTCGCGCATATATAGGAAATTTTGGTTTCGATTATTTTCACGAGAAACCGTTTGTTCCAACAAAACTCATACTAGTAACACCAGATGGAGACGCAAAGATAGTAGCAGAGGATATGGCTTTCCCTAATGGTACTGTTATTACCCCAGACGATCAAACTCTTATCGTTGCTGAAACATTTGCTGCGCGATTAACAGCATTTGATATTATCGAAGACGGTTCTCTTTCAGGACGTCGTGTATGGGCTAACCTTAAGTCCTTAGCTCCAGATGGCATCTGTCTAGATGCAGAGGGCGGTATATGGGTTGCAGCACCAGGACGTAGAAGAGTTGTTAGAGTTTTAGAGGGAGGACAGATTACACACATAGTAAAAGTAGAAAACGATGCTTATGCCTGCATGTTAGGCGGACCAGATCGTCGAACGCTTTTTGTAGCTACATCAACACATGCAAGAACGAACGGTAGAATTGAATATGTAGAAGTCGATACTCCTGGAGCAGGGCTCCCATAAATTCTTTAAATTCAATTGGGGAACTATCTTTTAATTTTTTTTTTTAAGTTTAAGTCTTTATTTAATAGGATTTTTTCTAAAAATATCGTTTCTAATCAAATGATTATTCAAAAATATCGATATTTTAAAGAGCTTTGCTTTAAATATGTTAAATAATTTAATTAAATTAAGATTTAAAAAACAAATATATGTGATTTTATATGGATAAAGAAAAAGTAAAAGAAGTACTAGAAAAAATTAGGCCTCAATTACAAATGGACGGCGGAGATGTAGAACTCGTTGAAATTACCGACGACGGAATCGTTAAAGTACGATTATTAGGTCATTGTGCGGGCTGTATGCATGCCCAACAGACCCTAACGTTTGGCGTTGAGCGTGCGATTAAACAATTTGTTCCTGAAGTTGTTAGAGTCGAAAATGTTGCATAAAGCAATCTGGAGTTGCTTTTTTTTTTAATTTTTTAATTTTTATAAGAGCTTGAAATTTATTAAAATTAGAACTTTTTGATTAGTAAAATGAATAATAGTGAATTTATTAAAAAAATTCATGAAGTTCAACTACTCATGAAGGATGAAAAGTACCAAGAAGCGTTAATTATCTTAGACAAATTGAAAGAAATTGAAAAAGCGGGAAATTTTGATTATAGCCTTACTCATAAGTTATATCAATTAATTTCTAATTCTCATTCGCTTTACAATCAACAAATAGTATTGAAAGTTATCCAAAAAGAATCATCGCAACATGAGTCAATCTCTTTTACGGAACTGAAGGAGATTTTAAAGGAACGTGAAAATATTGATATTGACGAACCAATTTTAAGAAGAGAAGTTGAAATTCTCATCCTTCGCTCGTTATTACGATGCAAAATCGAAGGAGACGAGTTAGTTTTTTAATTTATCTACATTTGACAAAAAAGCTTAATTTTTCCTTGTTTTAAAAAACTCGGCTTTTTTAAACTTATTTTTAGTATTACTTAAAAACGAGAAATAGTATTTAAAATGATAATAGATCAATTAACTCGAAGTATTCAGTTGAAAATTTGCTATTTTGGACCCGCTCTTTCTGGAAAAACGACATCTATCAAAGCATTATTTAACCATTTTGGTAAGAAAGATCGAGTCTTAAGTATAGACAGCAGTATTCGTAGAACGCTGTTCTTTGATTATGGCACTATTGATTTTGAAAACCAACAATGGCTCCTAAAAATCCACCTTTATTCTACAACTGGGCAAGACTTTTATATAATTACCAGACCAGTTACTTTACAAGGTATAGATGGGGTTATTTTCGTAGCAGATTCACAGCAAAGCGTTTACAACCGAAATTTAACTTCTTGGAACGAATTATGTGGTTATTTCGAAGATATAATTATTCCGCTTCCTAAAGTTATAGCATTTAACAAGCAAGATTTGCCAGATAAATTTAGTCCTCCTGAGTTTTTAGAAAACATCAATTATTTTAGATATAAAAACATCGATTTCAAAAAGACAACAGCGGTTAACGGGGAGGGCATATTAGATTGTTTTGAAGGGATTTTAAGCCTTGTTTTTAAGAATTTGTATAAAGATCAAATAGTTTCGATGTTACATTGAAAAAGTATAAATTATTTATATATGCAAAGAAAACACTCAAAAAGGCAATTTCTTCTTAAAATGTTCTATTCCAAACATCTTCTAAATTTATATTAATTGCGTAATATCCATATCTTTTCATAATTTGTTATACTTCTATTTTGTTCTAAAATTTTTTTTTATTATTTTTCATAAATTTATTAATAGTTATCATTCAAAATATATATTAAAATAAGTGGGAGTCCAATTTTTTGTTTATGGTCATAGATAAATGAGAAATCCAAGAAATTACACTTTCAAAGTAATTGGATTCACGCTTTCAATTTTTCCAAACGTAGGAATAATCCACATATACATACAATATTTAAAGTTTTTATAAGTTGGTCGAGCAAAATTACTATGACCTAAAAAACCTGGAAAAAACAACCCATCACCATTTGATAAATCTTTACAAACTGAACATCCTTCATTATTTATTAAATATTGAGTAATGGCATAGTTATCATCATCAATACACATAATATAAATTTCAGGATAATCAGGATGTATATGAGGATAAATCTCAATATTTCCTTCTTTATTCTCTTCTAAATTTACGCTGGTTATAACTCCCTGCTTTAATGATCCGTTCGGAATATTTGTAAAGCCTGACATAAAGTAGCCGTTTTTAATAGCGGTCCAAACGGTTCGGTAGGTTGCCATTACATCGTTTGAACTTAATGCTCCTCTAGGCACAAATTTTTCTAAATTAAAATGTTGTATTTCGAATTCAGCTCCAACCTCAACTCCTATTGGACTATAAAATAAGCATAGTTTATAGTAACCCGATGGTTGAGGATTAACTTTTATCAATAATTCTCTTCCTGGTGGCAAAAAAAACAAGTCAAATTGATTTAAGTTATATTTTGTATCGTCGTAAATTAAATTAGCCTCTCCAGACAATAAACAACCATTTAAAACTTCATTTTGTTTAGTCTTTATCTTTAAATCGTTGTCAAAATAAAAATATTCAATTTTGACATTGTCGAATTCTCTTTGAACAATCCCCTTTTTTGGGTCGTTAAAGTAAAATGAATACATTTTATCTTTATTAATTGAACTAACATTTAATTTTGAATTAGATTTTCTTTTCAAGCGTAATTCCCCTTTAAAATATAACAATTCTTCTGTTAAAAGAAATTGGATCCCACAGGAGTTTGAATTCTTATAGATTTTCGATCGTTATCTTCTAAAACTGAAATTAAAGCAGTAATATTTTGCTTGCTCTCGTATACTATCTCTTTTTCTTCGTTAACACCCCAACTATTATAACCTGAGAGAATTGGAGATGTTTCAAACAATCCTTCTTGAAGGCCAGTAACCTTTACGGTTACACCTTTTAGCGTTTCTTTTGAGGTATTCTTGATTTTTATAATATATTTTTCCATATCAGAATCTATTGAGATAATTTTATATATTTTCTGGAATTTAGATGAAACCCCATCGAAGATCGAAGGTGCTGCTGGAGATATTCCCGAGAACAAATCGACTTCTAATTTTTGATTGTCAGCTGGTTTCGCAATAATCGTGATTGGTACATCGAATTTTATTGGCTCTTTACCATACTCTGACTTTGGCTTCCCAATCAATAACAACGACCATTTTACATAAGAACCATATTTAAACCCCCAGAACTCTTTTTCGTGTGGTTCCCATAAATAATTATGGCTTGGTTGAGCTATCTCAGGGACTTTTAATAATAAAAATTTCTTATCCATATCAGTAGTTCTCGAATCTCCGGCAATAGCAGGCGGTAATTCTTCCACTTTACTACAATTTTGCCCGTAAGCATCGCAATAACAAACGAGATTTGCTTTTTGTAATAATCTGACTTCAATTTGTTTAAGTTCCTCAGAAGAAAAATTTATTTTAATTGTTTATCCAGGTTTAAAAACATCTTTAGACAAATTAATACTTAAACCGGAAATTGAAATAGAAAGAGGATTAAGCTTTTTTACCTGAATATTTGATTGTTTTTCCCTAATTTCAATCTTTTGTGTTTTATTAATTACTAAATCCTCTTCGGGGTTAATCGGATGAGGTTGGCGCAAAATTAGTTTAATCTCGTATTCCAAATTTCTGTTTTTTATCGTAGGGATGACATTGTTTTTAATCAGTATTGCTTTATCTCTAATGTATTCGCCCGCTTCAAAAAACCCTTTCGAATATATTTCCTCTTTGGTAATTTGAAGTTCTTTTAGGCAAGGGGGGTATGTTAATAAACGAATTCCAGACCATAAAACTGGTGAATCTTCATCGAAATTGAACTTAGCTCTGACTTTTAATTTATCCCCTATGTAAACGGAGCCATTATTTAAATCGTTAAGCACTAATTTCATAATTTCAACGAGTAAAAAGGAATAATGAAATTTTCTATATTAATATTAATATATGGATTCATTTAATATTTTTTTTAACTAAATAATTTGTGAATGTGGAAATAGTACTATAATTTCATCTATTTTTACCTAATTATGCCAAACTACATCTAATTTTCTTCTAAACTAGGAAATTCTTTTTCTAAACTCGTTTAAAAAGGATAAATAATAAATTATAATTGACATTATAGTTTTGATTTACTATATTATTTATAAATTGCTATTCATACAATCATGAAAAGACTTAAAGACAATAATATAAAAGCTATTCTTTTTGATTTAGATGGAACTTTGATTGATGTTGATTTAAAACAGTTTATTCCTGGGTATATAAAGCTATTAGCGAATAGTGTATCTCATATAATCCCCTCAAGAAAATTCATCCCCATTCTTCTGAAAGCGTCTGAAGCACTAACTAACAATGATGGAAAAGTTACAAATGAAGAGGTCTTTTCAAACATTTTTTTCCCACTTGAAGGTCATACAAAGGAAGAGATCGAACCAATTTTTATGAAATTTTATGAAGAAGATTTCAAAAAAATAAGAAAATTTACTAAAAAGAAACCAGAAGCGCGTAAGGTAGTAAAAACCGCATTTGATAGGGGATACGAAGTCGTAATTGCAACCACGCCTCTACTCCCCTTATCAGCAATACAGCAACGTCTTGATTGGGCAGGAGTTGGTGATTTTCCCTACAAACTGATAACTAGTTATGAAAATACTTGTGCAACCAAACCAAATCTACTCTATTATCAACAAATTTTTAAATATCTCGATCTTTCTGCTAAAGAATGCATTATGGTTGGGGATGAAGCTAAAGATATGGTATGTGCTAAATTAGGTTCTCAAACGTTCTTAATACCTAGCCCAAACACAGATTTGAATTCTGAAACCCCAGAGCCGACTTATAAAGGCGCTTTAAAAGAATTAATAGAATTTCTTTAAAAATTTATAATAATATAAAAATTAAATGTTGATATGAAAAATAAGGGAAATTTTGGTAAATTAAGTTATAAACAACTTACTCCAGGCAATATAAAAAGTGTATATCGATTATTTGAGGATAACATTAATTTTTTTACCCTTCCCTTTGACTATTTTCAAAGAGGTACATTAGAAGATGCTGGTTTTGAGCAAGACTTATCGTTTTTTTTATTTAATTCAGAGACGAATCAGCCCATAGCCGCTTTTATTACAGTAACTAGAAAAAATGTCAATATATATCATTGTTTTCTTAAAGGTTGTGTAGTTGATAGTGCTTATCGCAGACACGGTGTCGGTTCTGAAATCATTACCGAAATTTTAAAGCGAGCTAAAGAAAAAAACATATCAGAAATCTTTTACGGTGCGAGCGTTCCAAATTATTGGCAACCTGGTGTCGATGTACGCCATACGAGTTTGTTTTTCTTTTTAAAAAAGTACGATTTTAAATCTCATAGACCGATATTCAATCTTACCGCATCTTTAACTGAAGTTAAGAAGAAACCAGTCTTGGAAAAAAACGGATATAAATATGAGCGAGTCCAGCCTAAAGATTTTAATAATACTTTAAGGTTCGTGAAAAAACAATTTCCACTTGGCACTTGGGCTGAAGAAGTTCAGTTATCATTTAATATCGATCCTCCAACGACTTTTATAGCGAAAAACATTAAGAATGAAATAGTTGGTTTTTCTACCCATAGTCAATTTTATCCCGGCTCGTTTGGCCCAACGGGCGTTTTGGAATCATTGCGTGGAAAAAGTATTGGAACTCTACTATTCTTGTGGTGCGTATGGGACATGAAACAGAATGGGTTAAACAGGTGTGAAATAATGTGGGTGGGTGGCGATACTATAAAATTTTATTCTAAAGTAATTGGAGCTTATATTTCACCTGTTTTTTATCCCATGTATAAAAAAATAAAATAGAATTGTTGATATAATACGACTATCTTTTCCTTGTTAAATTCGTAGAGCATGAAGCAAAGTTGGGAAAAGTTTCATACTATTCTTAATACCTAAAAGTTTTATTAGTTTCCACTTACGAGACATCATAACCTCCCAGCTATGTTTCCTAGTTTCACTCCCTGTAAATAATGCTATAGTTGATTGCATCATTTCTGGATC
>DAOUUT010000101.1 GCA_030668025.1 Promethearchaeota archaeon | reverse complement strand
TAACAAATTCGAAAATGAGATAGTTACCGAAAAGAAGAATAATCGAGATCGTGGAGTAGTTTATACTCCTCAACCAATTGCGGACTTTATGGTATTAAACATTTTTAGAATCTTTTTTGACGATTTTTTAGAGCTTAGAAAAGTCTTTCAAACAAACTGTGATTACGCCAGTCTAAAACAATTACTCGCAAAAAATGAAAGTCTTAAAGATAGATTTGAAACAAAAATAAGAAATATTAAAATTCTAGACCCCGCTTGTGGTACGGGAAGATTTTTGATCGCCATTGCCGAAGTTCTTTTTAATATCAATAAAATATTTGAGTTAGGGTGCTCCGATTACGATATTAAGAAAAAAATAATTCAAAACAATCTTTACGGAATCGAAATTGATAAGTCGGCACACTTAATATCAAAACTAAGACTAATATTGTGGCTTTATTCGGATGTGGAGGTCCCTTTTTTAGATGATTTGGCTCGTATCAATTCAAATTTAGACGAAATTGAAAATTATTTTGATAAATTCAACCTGAACTTTAATTTATTTAATTTAGATTTCCTTCTTGAATTTGAATCAACAAATATTGATATCATAATCGGAAACCCTCCTTATGTCGAAAATAAGAAGATATTAGATGTAGAATTCAAAAAAAAAATCAAAAAAAAATTTGACTCTGCTTATAGATTGTATGATCTTAGTATTGTTTTTATTGAAAAATCGATAGAATTATTGAAAAAAGAAGTTGGGTGCCTATCTTTTTTAACTACTAATAAATTTTTATCAGCCGATTATGGTCTGAAAATTAGGGAGATGTTATTGCGAGATACAGAGCTTAAGGAAATTATAAATGTCTCTTCATTACCGATATTTCAAAAGACAGCAGCTTATCCAATAATAATTTCTCTTAAAAAAAGAACTAACACAGGAAATACGATTCTAGTAAAAAAGTTTGAGAGCATGAAAGATTTTAAGCATTTGCAAAACGAAAAAATAACAGAATTACCCCAAGATTCAATAAAAAACCTCCCATCATCTGTAATACCGATATCCCCAGAAATAAACTTAGTTAACTTCTTGTATACAAAATTCAAACCAATGATACAAGTTATTAAGGGTTTAAAAATTATATATCGTCCTTTTGGGTTCATTAAATGGGCAGAACATTTCAAAAATATTAGTAAAAATAAGACTTCTAATAAAGATTTAATATTGATAGGAACCGGAAATGTTGGTAAATATTATATAGATTTCAAAAAACGCATAAAAATCGCAAAAGTAAATCACGAAATATCATATTTTAGCTTTCCATCAGAGCAAAAAGAAGTTTGGGATAAACTTAATAATGAAAAAATAATTTTTAGGGAAATTGCTAAGGATCTTACTTGCGTGTACGATCCGGGTATTTACGTTAATTTAACAGGGCTTTATTTTTTAAGAGTACCTTCATTTAAAACAAACGACTATTATTGTTTACTTTCGATAATGAATTCAGATATTATTAATTCAGTATTTAAAGCATTATACGGAACTCTTCATATGTCTGGAGGGTATTTAAGGTTTAACGGAAGCTTTATAAAAAAACTGCCTATGCCAGAGATTTTTCCCACATCGCTTTCTTATTTAGGTAAAATAATTCAATTTTTATCGCAATTAAGATTTGAACTTCTCCAAGAACCAAACGATGAAATTCAATTATTAGAAATCGAAAAACTCTTATATTTTTATCAAAGCCTAACAAATTCTTTAGTTGCTCAACTATATTTACAATTCGAGCCTTACGATGAACTAAATAAATTATTAAATTCTCATAATTCGGTACCAAATATAAAAATTAAAAATTTCCAATGTCGTTTTGATCTACCAAAATACCTCACTTATTTAAAGGGAGAAGTGAAGGAAAACCTAAATCAAATTAATAATTCATTTAATTTTTTATATAGTAATTCGAAATTGGTGGATCAAATAAACAAAAGTTTGGTGTATAAATTCTAATTTTTAATAGGTAAAAATATTTACACTCCTATTTAGATAATTCACTAAGTAAATTTATAGTTCTTGATGTATTGAAAATTCCACATACGCAAAGTTTTGCTAATTCTTCAGCAGCGTTTTCAATTGAAATTTTATCTTTTTTAATTAAGTCTAAATAGTATTCTACTGATTGGGGTGAAACGCAATGATGACCGCACATAGTAGTTATTTCTAAGATTTTGTCTGAAGGTAGAAGTTCTTTTTTTCCAAATGTACCGAGGGAAAGGTGAACAGTATGCATTTCCAGACCTACATCTTTAAGAACATCCTCAATTTCATTCAACAAACCACTTACTACTATAGAAATACCTAAATCTTCTTTTTTTAAAGTTTGGATTACTCTACTTACATCCTTAATTTCGGTGAAAGTTGCTTGAATTACGGACGAGATTTTCCAAGCTTTTTCAGTTAAAATATTTGTAGGGTTATTGTTTTTGAATATTTGGGCAATACTTAGTAATTTTTGGCGAGCGTCAGGATGTTTATCGTTTTTACCTGCTGCAAGCATTGCTAAGATTACATAATCACCCTTTAAATTGTTAAAATCTCCTCTTCTATGTAAAGAATGCGTCATTAATAATTACCTCCAATAGGATATACTTTTCCCAACCCAATATTTACTTTCGCATTTGGGTTTATTTGGTACCCTTTTTTGGCAAGAACATCGATTATTGGAATTTCTTTTCTGTTCAAAACGCGTGATATGACTCCAACAGTGAATACTGTATCAATTTTTTTTTCTACTTCCTTGATTATTTTTATAACACTGTCAATTTTCTCATGTGGGATTTTAAATTCTATGATCGCGGATAGAACTCTTTCATTTTTAATATCCTCATTAATTTTAGTTCGATCCTTAGTTAAAAGTGCTGTAATAGGGCTCGCTTCCTCATACTCGACTTCAATCATAGTTAACGGTTTTACGAAGAGATCTACATTTTTAAGGCAAGTTCCTATACCTGGGCGCCCAATTTCGATAGATATACCGATTTCACCTAAACCGAAACGATTAGTTATATCATTTGTTTTCATTTCTTCAGTACCTCTTCCTGGAACTCCAGTTAATTTATGTGTAGATATGACATCGCTAAAAGGATTTCTTACTAAACGTGGCCACTTTAATCTTTTAGGTCTAATTGCCTTTACAGGACATTCCGCATTCCTATAACATACATTACACTCCACACATAAGTTATCGTTTATTATTGCCTTATTTTCAATCATCTTAATAGCATTAGTTGGACATATTAGGACGCAGTTTCCACAGCCAATACAGAGCCCTTCTTTTATTATCATAATCAATTCAAATTTTTAAAAAATATTAAGGAAACTAATTTATCTAAAAATTATAAGCTTTCACATTTCTGCTAATTTCTAACTTAAATATTTATTATTTTTGATTCTGGTTTATATTTTTAAAAAATAATGTTAAAATAGATGCTAATCTAATATATTATTTAATTAAAATTTATGAAAAAAAAAAGGGATTTATAAAATGGAAAATTCAACAACAGAAAAATTAGGTTTGACACCTCCGAAATTTAATACAAAGCAACGTATACATTGGGGCTTAGCAAGTTTTGGTGGAGCAATGATAAGTGGAACTTATGGTTCGCTTTTGTCGATTTTTTACGTCGATTATTTAGGCCTTGTTGGACCATATGCCTATTTAGTGGTTATTATGAGCATTCTTTACGCTGTTTGGAACGCTTTTAACGACCCTCTTTTTGGTTTCTACTCTGATCGATCAAAATCAAAAAAGGGAAGAAGAATTCCATTCATGCGCTATACAGCGCCGTTTCTTGGTTTATTTTTTATTCTTGTTTGGTTTGCCCCGCTTAGTCCTGACAAAATATTTGTTTTTTGGTGGATGCTTGTAACAACATTCCTATATGATACGGGTTATACTATCGTGTTCCTAATATATTCAGCGCTTCCTCCTGAGATAACTGAAGATGAACAAGAAAGAAATAAATTATCTGTATTTGCCTCATTTTTTAGTCTAATAGGGATGATTTTAGGATTCCTAATTCCAGACTTCTTCCGAAAAGAACAAGGTATATTTCCTCTACAAATGGCCATGATAGCAGTTGGAATCGTCGGAACTCTCTTTATATTATATACTACATTTAAGTTTAAAGAACGTCCAGAATTTACAAAAGTAGATGAGCCTCTCAAAATTAAAGATGCTATAAAATATACTTTTAAAAGCAAATCGTTTATTGTTCTTGTTTCAGCCAATTTTATGAGCGTATTTATGCAATCACTGATTATTGGTTCGATGTTTTACTTGGCTGATTATGTAACGAAATCATCTACTATACTATTGCTTGTAGCTGTATTCGTTCCGCTTATATTAGGAGTATGGATAACCCCAAAATTGATTTCAAAATTTGGAGTTGTAAGGGCTGATCAAATATTATTGACAATAGGAGCTACTGGTTTACTGCTTTTAACATTTATTCCGGTTACAATAATATATTTTGCCTTTGTTCTTGCAGGTATTGGGCTTGTAGGGCCATTAGTTCTGACTAATGTAATGTTCGCTCAAGTGATCGACGAAGATGAGTTAAAAACTGGAGTCAGAAGAGAAGCAGTTTATTTTGGCATGAACGCTTTAATTACTAAACCAGCACAGAGCGTTGCACTTGCTCTTCCAGCTATTTTGTTGACTATAGCTCACTTCGTTCCTAGAAATGCACTGGGGGAGATTCAAACCCAAACACATCCGGCTGACGTTGATTTCGCAATTAGAGCTTTTATGGGGTTAATTCCAGCCATTGCATTGTTTATTGAGGTTTTAATATTGCAGCTTTATCCATTAAAGGGAGAGTATTTGGCAAAAGTTCAAAAAGAAATTCTTGTTTTACACGAGGAAAAACATGATAAACTGATGGAATTAGAAAAACAACAAAAGCCAGATAGAAATCAACAATAATTCGAATATTTAACCAAAAACAATTTTTTTTTTTAATTCTGAAAAATAAATTTTATAGAAATTTATCAAGTATGGATTGAAATAAATTTTCACATTTCTAAATTAAAATACTAAAATCTAAATTTTATTGAATTTATTTTATTTTATAATAAAACTAAAAAAAAACTAATATTAATCGTGAAATCAATGGCTAAAAAAAAGAAAGTACCTGTAGAAACCGAAATTGAAGATGTTCCCGAAGGAAAAAAGGATGATGAGGGAGATGAGATTATTGATTTATATGATGAACAAGATAATTTAGAAGAAGATCTTGATTACAATCTAAGTGAAATTAAAGATGACATGTTAGCGGATGAAACAGAAGAAGAAGAGTTCGGTTTGGAAGTTGACGATGTCGTAAAAATGTTAAGAAAAGTGAAATGCGAACCATGTCCTGGTTTAAAGAGCATACCAGGTTGTAAAATTGCCCATGATCACGGCTGTCCAAAGCCCAATAAGCCATAAAAGACCAATTTCCTTTTATTTTTTTATTCAAATCTTATCGTATTCAGACTTATAAACTAACATTAGGGATAACTAATGCTTTCAAAGAATCAAAAACGCATTATTATAATCATTATTGGAATTATTTTTAGTGCATACATCTGGAACGTAAATGCCTCGTGGGGTAATCCTTTTGAACAGTGTTTGATATTATCAACAACAACTTTTTTAATGATTTACACACCATTTGAAATATATTGGAGCTTTAGGGATTTATACTTCGATAGATGGCCCCCTATTAATTTTGGGAGTTTAATAACTTCTAAAATTAAAATAGAAGTTGGCAAAACCAAAAAAGGAAAAAGTGGGTGTATTGCGGCTTGTTTAATATATTCAAACGATCAAGAAATTGTTAAATCCAAAAATACTATTGTTGTTGTTTGCCATGGCTTTTCAGATACAAAAGAAACTCTACAATACTATTATTTACCGTTAGCTTACCAAGGATATACAATCTTAGCTTATGATGCACGTGGCACTGGAGAGTCTAAAAAAGTAGGAAAGAGGAGTCAATTTTTAAAGAGAGTAGATGATTACAGAAAAATAATTGAATGGGTTAAGGATCATGACCAGCTTAAGAACAAAAAACTCTTTTCCGTTGGATTCAGCATCGGAGCAATAACTGTTCTATGTGGAGGGTTTTCAAATCTTCATATTGAAAAAATAATTGCTATTTCTTCAATATCTTATTACAAACAAAACTTAACTAAATATAACCCTATAATAATGCTTAGCTATCTTTTAAAGGGAGTAAAACTGTTCCCAAATAAAGAAGAAAATGAAAAATTATCTCCATACCTCGTAATCGAGAAATCTAAACGCTTAATATCAAAAGATATATGGCGTAATTATTCTAAGAGAATATTTCTTATTCATGCTAGAAATGATAAAATTATAAAATTTAAGAATTTCAAAGAAAATGTTGAGCTGCTAGATCTTTCAGAAGAAAACACATTAGTTTTAAATAAGGGTGGCCACACTCAAAAGAAAAACGAATTGGTTTTAGTCGCAGCTTCCCTAAATTTTTTTAACTCTTAGCTCAATCTTAAGTTAGAATTTTAAAATTGTTAACTTTAAATATTTCATTTTTAATTTAATTTAAAGTATATAAATTAGATTTTAATGATTTGTCCTATTTGTAAAGAAGAAATTAAACTTCAAAAGTTAAATTCACACTTTAAAATAACTTTAGGAAATTTAATAAACGGGAAATTTTACGGTAACAAAACCTTTTATTATCATAAGGATTGTTTAAGTGAGAAAAATCTCAGTGAGAAAGAGCTTTTAATAGTATAAAATAATAATTGTTATTAGTGCTTCTATTAACATTTCTGAAAAGCCGATAGGTTTTAAGAAAAGGCCAATGTCCTAGGAAAGATTTCATTATATTTCGGATATTTTAAAATATTTGTTTGTTCTGACCAATAATTTTATCCCAATCTGAGAAATTAATCAATTGTTGGTAATTATTACATATTTTAGCGAATATGGTACATCCAATGCAAGACATATTAACAAAATCATCTATAGACATATTTAATAGTTTACTATTTTTCTGTGAGAGTCCAATACCTCGCTCAACTTCAATTTGACCATCGAAACCAGATAAATTTACTACAAATTCTTCTTTCTTTAAAGAGCCTTTATATACACCTCTAGCAATTCTTGCTAGACCACCAACTGGAATTATAAGACCTTCTTTTTGGGCCAAATAGAGTCTTATATCATAGGTATGTTTTCCGCCCTTCCACATGATAGTATTAAAGTTAGCCATCTCTTGAATTGTATAGGGATATGGATTCCGATTTTTCATAAATTTTGCAAAGAACTCTCTTTTACTTTCTTCTATAATCTGTTTAATTCCTTGAGGTGTTTCATTCTTTGAGATTGGGATTACTCCTGCTCCGCCAGAGCCTCCCATAGGCTTAATGATAAAAGATTTATTGTAATTTTTTATTAAATATTTTATTTTTTGGCTTAGTTCCTTCTCGTTGTTAACTTTAGTGAAAAGTAAGTATTTCAAATTAAACTTTTCAAGGAGATTTTGATTGTAAAAACTTGCTAAATATGTGAGAGATTTATCATCAGTAATTTTGAAAATTGGATTTACAATTATTGTATTTATTCTGCGAAAGTCTTTTTTTATTAGATTAACAAATTCCTCGTCGTTTAGACGTCTCGCTATACCATCTCCAATCAAAACATTAACTTTTTCGCCTAGATATTTAATCCATCCATTAGAAAACGTTAACGTTTGATGTAATTCTTTATAATCTGCTATTAAAAACACAATTTCTGCTTTATATTCCTTAAAATAACTATCGGAATTAAAAATCTTGAGTGAATAACCCATCGATTTAATTTTTTTTCTAAAAAATTCAACCATAATTACTTTTTCATGGATTAAAGCGTCGTTCACGGGGACGCCTACTAGCACTAATACTTTTTCATTATTTCCTTTAGATTTTTCTATTGCCTGACTTATTGCTTGAAAGTACCCATTATACATTAAATCTTGTTGTTTGTTAGTAAGAATAGACAAACCTCGATTAGAACCTCCATTTGTTTCGAGAAGAAAAAATCTCTTACCTTCGGGCTCATCACATACCATAAAATCAATACTACCTGCATAAAATGCGTCAGTATTAACTAAAACATTAGCCCCATGTTTAGCTAATTTTATCAAAACTTTTTCTCTCATTCGTTCTACAAAATCATCTTCCTGAGATGAACGAAGTTCCGCGAACGAGATTAAATTAAGTCCTAAGGTATTTCCTAATTGAATTAATTCTAAATCAGACTCGGTGATATCTTTTGACATTAATTTAAGGAATCTGGTTAGTAAGTTCTCTCCCAAATGTATCACTCAATCGTGATTTAAAAAATTGATAGTCCGATTTCAATTGATCTTATTATGCTTTTAATACTTTTAAAGATAACAATTATAAATAAAGAAAATCAAAATTTAGAGATATAAATAGCCCTGATGGTTCCCCTTGGTCGAGAGTCGTAAAGAGCCAAGTAATATTTTCTTCACTTTAATTTGTTCTTTAAAACTCAGATCTGAAAATAATAGAATATAATTTTTCTCTAAATTGATAACAAAAAGAAGACCAATTTTAATCATCTTAGAATCTTCTGTAAGCAAAGAAATAATTACATAGTGATAAGGGAGATTAATTAAACTATTAGGGTTGATTTCTATTTCTATAATTTCATCGGTTTCATCATCATAATCGTTTTTTACGAATTTAATATCCTTTAATGGTATTGAAATCTTTCTATAGTTTTCTAAAACCTTTGCAAATTGACTCTGTCTTAAAAATCTTCTCTCATCTTTATCTTTTTCGTAAAAAAATTCATTATGCTCCTTTAAAAGAAAGATTTTTCTCTTCTTTGATTTAACAGCATTTTTTTCAATTTCTTTTAATTCTTCAATAGAATCGTCGTGAAATACAATCAGAATATCAGGATCGACAGTATCTATGAAAAAACTTTTATAAAGAACTCCTGCTTCAGTTCTTATCCATCCATCACTATCAATAAGAATGACATCCGTATCCTTATGCCTTTCAACAAAATTAATTATCAAATTTTTACATGAATGTGAAACAATAAATTTAAAATTAGCTTTTGGGAAAGTACTTCCAATAAAAACGGTTTCTTCAGTATCAATTTCAGCGCTAGACACAATTCCTTTTTTAATATCCCCTATATTAAGGGTTGTTGGGAGGTATAACAATTGTTGTCCTAAATCTGAATCAAGAAAAGCTGCTTTTAATCCATCGTTAATAATATTGTTCGCTAAAAATTTTATGAGAGTAGTTTTCCCACTACTAATACCTAACACCATTACTTTTAATGGTTTGTTAGGTTCGTTTTTTTTAATCGCGCTAATAATTGAATCCTTAATTTTCACCCATTCATCATTGATCGTGTTTTTTTCAATAATTTCTACATTCTCTTTATTACCCGTGAAAATCTCTAACTTCGATGGTTCCAACGCGTATAATGGATAATTATTAGCACTTGGAATGATTATTGTGTTTTTTTCCTCGCTTTTTTCAGGTGCTAATGTTTTTCCAAAGACTTCAATTTTTCCTTCTAATAATATAACCCTTGTAGGACCTCTAATTAAAAGAGTATGTCCTTCTTGTACGTCTTGTATCATATATTCCTCAAATCAACTTATATAATAAAAATAATAATTATTTTTTCTTCTTACATTTTATACTTATTAACTAACAGAAATATACTTTTTCTTTCATTATCTTAAATTTTTAATTCATAAATACGTAATGTTTCTTGAAAACCTAATTTCGTAAATAAAATTTTTGCGGCATTATTTGCGTCTTGCTCTAAAGCTAATTTAATCGAATAGATATGGTTTCTTTTAAAAAAATCAACGATGTATCTCACGATTTCTTCCCCTATTCCTAATCTTCTTTTTTCTTCCTTTACAATTAAGTTAGAAATAAGACCAAATCGATAACCTTTATCTGATGTTCTAATTGAACAATTTGCCATTCCAATAATGGATTTTTTTTCGTCATCAAATGCTACAAATACTTCAGAATTTGAATCTTTTTTCATAAGTTCTATTATACTATTTCTCCATCTCTCTTCATCAAATTCCTGACCCTTTAATATGCAATACTTCTTCATTAATAATGTAATTTCCTCTGTATCCCTTTCTGAAAATTCCCTAATTAACATTTTTAAAAATTTTTAAATTACATCCAGCTAATTATAATAAATTAATTTTTTTTAAATTATTTGCTGATCTTTCAAATTAATTGCAAACCTCATCGATAAAAGTTATTAGTGTGGAAACAATCTCATCGTGATCTGGACTACATAAAATTGGATGGTCATTATGGTTTAACCAAATTTTTTTCTTGACTTTAGAATTAACAATTTCATAAATGAAATCCATACTATTCTTTTTAATTTGTGAGTCTAAACGTCCTTGAAAAAATAAAGCAGGGCATTTAATTGTTCTTAATGCTTTTTTCATTTCCTTCATTAGCCTATTAAATTTTCCAACAATATTAAGGGGAATTTTATCGTAACCCACCCATTTTCCATTTGTTTCTTGTTTAAACTTTTTTAACGGAATTGGATAATATTTAATGAATACTTTTAACAATGGAACTAATTTGGGCGCAAATCCTCGAATTCCAATGGGGGTGCTTATAGTGAAGACACCATCGATGTTAATATTACTTGCTAAAATTAAAGATAAAACACCTCCCATAGAATGTCCTCCAACTATAATTTTTTCACATTTTTCTCTAATTAATATTATTTCTTTTTCTAAAGCTTTTTTCCAAGCACTTAAAGGAGTAATTCGTAAATCTTCAGGTGAGGTTCCAAATCCGGGTAATAATGGTATATGAACGGTATACCCTTTTTTTTTGTGTAAATCTTCACCTAAAGGCTTTAGGTCCGCGCAGGTTCCACCCCCTCCACCATGAATAATTATAATCCCAATATCATTTCCATTAAAATAAAAAGGTCCGGCACCAGCTAAAGTAACTTTAGATTGATCATTCATATTAAATCGGATTTTTGATAATAAAATTGGTTCTTAATTTCTTCGCTTTTTTATGAGGATAAACTCCTTTTACAAGGAATGCAAATATTACTATCTTGATATCTCATGATGCGACTGGTCATTGTAAGTTCACCACATATGGCACAGGGAATAGATGGTTCTATCTGAGCCAATATTGGAGGATTAAATTCAATCTCTCTTATATCAAAGAGATCTTCAGGTTTTAGATCTAAAAGCTTTTGAATTTTTTCATCTCTTGATAATTTTTGACTATCCAAAACAGAAGCTTTTAAAGCTAATTTAACCGCTTTTTGACTCTTTCTACTGTATATCTTATAATTATTCTTACCATAATCATTATGAATTAAATTGCCTTTACCATATGTTGTACCCAATATTGCTTGAAGCGCGTCAACGCTACAATTATCCGTCTCAACAACAGCTACCAGCTCTTCGTCAGAAGAACGCTCAAAACCATGATCTAAAACATATTTAGCAACTAATACCCCTATAGCGACACCAGGGCATAAATGACCGTGAAAAATCGTAGCTTTTTTCATTAATTCTCTAGTTTCCATTCAAAATCAGCTAATAATTTTAGATTTATTAAAAATATCAAATAAATAATTTATTAGATGACTTAAATATATTTATAATAGGAATGAAATTTCTTGTAGATGCCATGCTTGGCAAATTATCTCGGTTCTTGAGAATTTTTGGATTCGAT
>DAOUUT010000084.1 GCA_030668025.1 Promethearchaeota archaeon | reverse complement strand
TTCCCCCTAACTGGATCAAGAACGACGTAGATTTGGTCGCGATAGTTGATTCTTTAGAGCACATTCCAAAGCAAGATTGGACCGAAGTAAGATACGAAAAAAAGCAAATAGGGGATAAAGAAATTTGGATAGGGTTTAACATGTAATTTTCCAAAATAAACTGGAAAAAACCAGAGTCATGATATTTATATATAGTAATAAACATCGCATAACGTCGGTTTCACGAGGTATTTATTAAGACATTTTTTACTAAATATAGAATAAATATACTATTAATATTTTTTAGGGAAGAAATGAAATTTACTAACATTATCATCATGGAAAATAGAAAGTTTTAAGAAAAGTTTTAGGTAGCGTTCTTGCAATTGTTACAAGTTTGAAATCTCGGAATGATAAACTTTGGAGTAATTCAGTGATTCGTGCAAATGTAAAACCTTGATGAAAAATGTCATCAAAAATTAAGATCGATTTATTTTTATCGAATTTAAGTAGTTTTTGAGATACATCTTCCTTCAGAAAATATTTATTTTTAACATATTCTCGTCTGTCTTCAAAATGATCTGTCAATTCTTTCCGGATAAAAATCTGGTTTGAGGGGATCCAAGTTAGGCTTAATTTTTCTGTAATTTCGGAAAAAATGTTCTCCATTTGTTGATTTGTTGTCGGAACCATAGTAGAAAAAGCGATACCATCAAGCTTCCAATTTGAATTTTGGATTTTATTTACTAGGACTAAATATAAAAGTTCATGTGAATATTTGAAAGGAAAGTCACTTATATTCTTTAATACTTTACTGTACCAATTTAAAGGTACGCTTTTATAGTCAGTCTCATAGAAGTGACCTGTTAAAAAAGAGATTTTACTAGTAACTGGTGCAATGCCTTCATGACACTCTTTTTTAACATCTTTTTCAATTGGGTAAAAACAAACAGGGCACAATAGTTTATACATATTACTTAGGGAGAGTTCTTCGTCTGTTTCTAGATTTTTAATGATAATATCCCAAGGACTAATTCCTTTTAACATTTTATACGACATATTTAGCGTATTGACCGTGCAAATAAATCTAGAAATTCAGATATAATGTTAATATCATGTTTTCCATAAATTAAGATTGACCCATTCTTATCAATTCGGATGGTCACCCACTTACTTTCCTTATAGTAACCTATTATTTTTACTGTAATAGCAAAGACTTGCTCAGTTTGTTTTATTATATCTTCAAGAACTCCAAGCTCTCCTAAATCATTTGCATGGATATTAATCTCATTTATCTTATCTGCTTCAAGAAATGTTTTTTTTAGAATTACTCGGTGTAATTTTACATCGGCATTTTTTAATTTCTTTATATTTTTCCATAAAACCCATAATTGCTTTTTTTGAAAAACAATAGGTGATAAATCTGCGAGATCTCGTAAATAGATCATAATTAGTTTTTCAATCTTCCTATCTGCTTTTCCAACTAATAAAAGCTGATTATGCTTTATTATATTCTTTTCTCTTTTAATCCATAGCGTTTGCTTATCTTGAAATTGTAAGTGCTCGTCCATTGACATTTTGATAGCAAAATCATATTTTAAAGGTTCAAAATACAGATTTCTGTAAGATTTTTTCAAACTATCTAATAAAGTTTTCATTGTCTGAGGATCATCTTTATTTACTTTTGCGGTCTTTATAATATCTTCTTCTTGAAGTTTTTTCAAATTGAAATTTTCATTAATCTTGAATAGTTGGTATGAAGCCATATCTATTACCTCCTTAAATTATGTAATTATTTATATCAGATAAAAATTGTTGATCCACCTGCACATGACTTACAGGAGGAATGGGATAATGTGGATATCCAGGTCGTCCAGAAACATATTGATATCTAAAAATTGTATTTCTAACCGCTTGCATTGCAGGATCGGGGTCATTTAGTGCTGATTGATTGCCAAGAATTATTAATTTTCTCTTTGCTCTTGATAGTCCTACATACATTAGTTCAACTTGTGAAAAAAACTCTGATCTTCTACCTGGACGAGCAAATGTTAACGAATAGATTACAATTTCAGCCTCTTGTCCTTGATACTGATGAACAGTTCCAGTTCTAACACGATGTTGTCTGAAAAGGTCGACTTGTCTTGCGTAAGGAGCTGTTAATATAATATCATTAGGATTAAGATTTTGATATACAAGCCTTAAAGCATTATAAATTGCAATACCAATCAAACCTTCTACTTCATTTAACCTAGATCTCCCCACTTGAGTGTCTGTTGCTTGAGGGATATTAGATGTGTCAACTATAATAAGAGAGTGTTCAGGTAATAGAATTTCAGTAAATTTATCCAAAGTAGGCTGCGTTAGTTGACTCGGTAATTTTGATATATCATAAGATGATCTAGGTAAAAAATAATCCTGACGTGTTGCGTCTCCCGCGGGAATAACAGTACGAGGACTATTTAAGATATTTTCAGTAAGCTGAGCTATCGCAGGATGCATACGATACTGTTCTTGTAGTTCTATCCTCCTATCTTGAGGAATAGGAATATTTTGATATGCGTTTGTGCCTTGAAGGTAGGAAATTATCCCTACACCTAAAGGAACAAGTGTAGTAATAGGAGGAAGTTGACAATCATCTCCAACAACCGTAACAGATTGTATCGCTTGTTGAGGAATTATTTGAAAAAATTGCGGAACTGTAATTTGGCTAGCTTCATCATAAATTACGCTGTGTACATGTATTCCTGAATTTAGATCAGTGCCTAATATAGACAAAGAATCAGTTGTGCCTACAAAAATCATAATATCTCTCAAATATGCTCTCCAATTTTCCCGACGAATTGTACCATCATTGGGCATTCTATTGGTTAAGGTGAAGCTCGCAGGATTCAATCCAATACTGTTTCTTAACATTTCAAATGCATAGGATTCACGAGCGTTTTCTGATTGAACTAGTTTTATTCGATCATAGTATTCTCTAACATTAGCAAGCTCCGCAATCTCGTGGAATTTTTCAAAAATTCTATAAGCTCCTGCGTTAGAAAAAGTAGCTATGAATAGACATTCTGGGGATACTCTTTGAAGATTGTTAGGATTAAATTCTCGGAGAATACTACCGGCACATATCGTATGAGTTTTTCCGGTACCGGGAGGTCCGATTATTAACGCTGAAGCGACAACTTTCTTGCTGATCTGAAAATTAACTCCGGGGTCAGTATAAGTAAGGTTTTGTTCTGGAGGTACATGACGCACGCGGTTAGTAATTGGTTGGTTAGTTCTTTGAGGAACACCATTAGTGTGGTTCATAATTGCATTAACAGCTCTTCGCTGTAAATTATTAAAAGGTATGTTATTTGTCGCAAAAGCTGCTATATTTCCTAAATAACTCTGGAAAACAAAATTGTATAAGCGTTCTTCCCATCTTGGTGTCTGAACTGCCATAAAATCATGTATTTTTTTAATTATTTATTTTAAACAAATCGTGCATATCTTCCAAATGTAGCCATCCCAATTCTTTTATGGCGATTAGATAATCGCCCTTCTAGAATCTCATTCGGTCTAGCAATTAAACCTGCTTGTGATACTCTGCGATCTAAAAATTGTATAGACTGCAATAACTGTCTTTTCCTCCTCTTAATGTTAAACAAATTCTCCTCAATAGATAAACGCCCTATAATGCAATTAACCGAATTACCCGTAGTCGAATTTGCTTGATTAAATGGATTATCGAAAATCCAAGGATTTAACGAAATTCTCGGTCTTATAATATATTCATTGTTATTTAGAGAAGATAGAAAATTAATCTTAAGTCCTTTTTCAAAACAGAAAGGTGAAATTAGACAAAGATCATAAGATTTTTCTTCAGAAAGTCTCGGTAGGCTCCAACCTCCTGGCATTCTAGAGCGAAATACCCACCTTAGAGACGAGTCTTGAGTAATATCACCTATCCAAAAATCTGAATATTGGTTCAATTCAAATACTAATTGGGGGTATAATCTTGTTATTTTATAAAGTGTTTCATGTTTAAAAACCGTCTCATCGCGAAGCAACCTTAAGAATTTGTATACATTAGTTTCAATTCGATCTCTAGGGAATTGAAGGTTTTGCAATCTCTTATCCTTCATTCCACATCCTTGTGTACTTCCTAATGGACAAAAATATTGATTACCTACTTGTCCAATTTGGAAAGGACATTCAATCTGAAAAGTATTAACTATTCCTGGATAATTTCTATATAGTAAATCAAAAATAATAGCAGCTTGTCCTGTTTGATTTCTAAAGGTTCTTGTAGGATCTAATACTTCAGAATAATCTATTGTATCTAATACTATATTAAAACTGCGAAAATCGTATTGATTTAAATCTACATTAGGGGCAAATAAAATTCTACCCGTGATTGGATCTGGAGTGTTTATAGGAAGCTTTCCATCATCTATTAATTGAGCTAAGCTTTCTCGCATAATCCATAATTTATGAAATTCTTTTTCAATGAAAAAAAGACGGATTCCCTCAGGTGTATTTGTTGTATCACTTAAATCTAAATTAGGCTCAAAGAAATTCCCCGATATTGGAATAGGAGCACGAATTTCTCGACTCTCGAGATCAATAATTGGAATAACGCCATAGATAGGAATTCTTCCTCTCCAAGTAAATATTTCAGGTACTGCTTGTTGACTCGTTCCTATAACAGTCTGTCCCCTTTGAGTTAAAATTATTGGAGTTTGATCCTGCCTATTTATATCGAATTCTTCATTTAAGATTTGAAGGTTAAATAATGTATTTCGACTCGATAAATAATTTGGTAAAATTCCACCAGTATTTAACCGATCTAACCACAAATTTACTAATTCCATTGCCATTAAATCAGCATCATCGGTTTCTGTGTTTCCTCTTATTTCTTCAAGGAGTAAGCCAGGATTCCCAATATTTCTTAATATTGATTGGGGATTTAAGCTTCTAGATATCATCCTTAATAGAGTCACAGAAAATTCTTTAAATCGAGATGCAACTTTATAATATCTAGGAAAGGCCTCTAATGGATTGGAAGGATGCCTTAAAACGGTCCCCCAACGTGGTCGATTTCCTCGTATTAATTCTAAGAATCTCCATCGATAGCAAGGTGTACAATATTCATCTACTTCAGCAAAAGGATAATATTCGAGTCTAATTGGAGTCCATATACCATTTATTATTTTTCTTGTTGATGGACGCCTGAAACCACATATTCTTATTCCAAATCACCCCATGGTAGGATTTCCATGTTATATCTTTTTACTTTAACATTGATAATTTCTTTCAATTTTTCTGCTATTCTATCTAATTCATCATCTGAACATTCATTTCCTTCGAGAAGCTTCAAATATTGTGCAAGAATTACTCTCTTTATCAATGGAATATCCTCATACTTAAAAATTATTCTCTCACCTTGCTCTATAAGAAGTTCTACAATCCAATCATATAATAGATGGAGGGAGAGTATTAAATCTAATTCATCAGTAGAGAGTTTAGTAAGAACAGCTTTAAAATCTTTCTCCCATAAATCTAGATGATAACGACTATAGTTTATTAATAATGATTTCTCTAATTCATTTTTTTCTTTATTACCAAATATATTTGCATAGAGTATTTTAATTAATTCCACAGGAATACTCATATTATTTCTACCTAATAGCGAAATGAAACCATAAAATTTACGCTTTGAATTCCATAAACTCATTAATTTATGATCATTTTTAATCAATTCATGGAGATGTTTACAAATATCATCAGCAATAAATGGTAGAGTCTTATAATTTCCTAATTGTACAGATTTAGAAGTTTTTGATTTTTTTATCTTCTTTCTGTTCTGGATTTGCTCTTTTTCAACAATTTGCCTAATAAGCTCAGTATATTCTTTAGAGTATTCAGCTTTCATAAGAAGAATTAATTGCCATATTCTAGAAACCAGTAAACTTTGTAGTAAATTAGACACAACAAAATTAATCTTAAGATGTGGATATCTATTAGAAATATCATGCAATAATTCTACAAGTTCTTTCTTTGGTTTCTTAGAAAGAATTTTCCTTAATTCATTATCATCCAACTTTTCCTTAGAATGAAACAACTTACTTCTATACAACTTCCCTTCTATATTTTTTTTTATGTTAGATCCTGAATTTTTTTGAATATTGAGTCCTTTTAACAATTAAGTAATATTTTTGTTATTTCCTTTTAACCTTAATTATTAAAATATAATTAATTCATGTTTAGTTACATCAGAAATATATAATTCTTAATATTTAAATAAAAAATATTCAATTCGACATTCACTTAAATTTAAGAATTTCGTTATCATTTTTAAATAGAAAGGGAATGTTTGTTTATGAGTGAAAGAGATAAAGAACCATATTATGAAAATCTCGGGGATTTAGCAAAAGATGCCGCAAATCTGATATTTGAATTATTGAGAGATAGGGTCTTACAATTTGACCTCATTAGAAGTTTGGAAATAAATACTTTCTTTTTGAATTATTTTTTACTTCAAAACTACTTTGTGGCATTTGATTTACAAGATGAAATGAATATGGGTAAAAATCTATCTGAGGATAAGGCTTTAGAGTACTCATCTTTTAGAAAATACATCGAAAGACTACACGGAATATTTGTAATGATACCTATGATGTATCAAGGATCTGATTTCTATAGTAAAGCACAAACTGATGAAATTCTCAATCGGATTGATGTTTATGGGGAATTTACAAACACTTTTTTCTTTAGTTATGAAAATTTATCACCAATGAAGATGACTGAAATTGAAC
The DNA here is from genome assembly GCA_030668025.1 of Promethearchaeota archaeon. The sequence goes on along the minus strand of DAOUUT010000084.1, from coordinate 6,296 downwards.
ATATGCTCAAGGATTATGTTATTTCCTACAACTTTCTTCCATATATAGATTATGATCCTGAGTATCAAAAAATTATTGACTCAGTTGCAATTAATCAACTTTTTAGTATCACACGCACAAAAGAATATCTAGATAAACGCGATTTAAAGCGTTTTAATTTTCCCATAGACGAGAAAATTAGAAGCGATTTTGAAGACGCGATGAAACGATGGGAGGAAAAACTATTCAGATTTAATCCGAAATTAAAATCTTACAGCGAATTTCTAAGTTATGGGGCAAATTATATCGCAGTTAAAGATTTTGGCTCAAGGAAGTTAATAAAGGAAGTTATTGATCTCTTTCGAGATTACTTTATATTGCGAATTCCATCTCGAAAAGAAGAAATTGATAAATATATGGACTTATTTGAATGTCTATTTACCTTAGCTGAGGGAAAATTGTACACGAAAATTACTTGGAATACATTAAAAACAAGATTTTTAGCCCTACATGAAGAGCAAACAGTTAATTTATATTTAGATAAATTTTGTTTAGATAAGTTATATCTTGACTTTCCGATAGAGAAAAAAGATTTTAAGCCTCTCAATTTCATTTCAGATTATAACAATTTTCTCAATTATAGCTGTTATTGCTACACAGGTCAAGTATATACTGGTGCACCGTTGATCTGGAGGTCAATGATAAAATACTTTGAAGAATTACAATCTACTAAAGAGTTTAGAGATCAAAAAGGGGCGCTTTTAGAAAATTGGGGCTTAAAATTGATTGAAGAGTACGGATTTCAAGTTGAGAAAATCTTACTCAAGAATAAAGATATTGAACCAAATAAAAATTACTGGGAAATGAAGGAACAAGTTAAATCGTTTAATAAAGAACCTCTTGAATTTGAGGTGGAATTTATTGAACACCAGAAAAAATATCCTTTTCACGAATTCGACTTGGTTTTTAGAGTAGATAAATTATTATACATTGTAGAATGCAAGTGCACTGCAATACAACTTAGTCAAACCACAAAATTTATTTCATGGGGAAGTAAATTTGAAAAAGTATTCGATGTGCATTATAAGAAGATTGATAATCTAACTTATAATGTTAAAAAAGGAGCAATTTCTCACCCTCTATTCAAAGACTTAATAGAATATATCCCTATTATTATTCAAACAGAAGGCTTATATCATGGAACTTTTGGTTTTGATACCGATAAATTTCGCCTTCTATTAGCTAATATTAAGAAACAACATGAAGATGGTGATTTAATGAAAGATTTTATATAGTTTTAGAGTTTAGCTTAAGAAAATGGATTAGGTGTGTAAAAACAATGGATATTATTAATGAAGAAAGAATTAAGAAATTGGAAAAAGTTCTTACATAAGAGGAGGATCTACAAAACCTGATTACCAAAAACTTAGTCGAATTTTCTTTGGATGTAGTAGAGATTCCTTTTCAGAGAAACTCGAAATGAATGAAATTAAAAGAGATTTGATTAAAAGGACAAAACTTGTACTTGCAGGAGATATAGCTTATCTACTTTACAAATGGAATGAAGAGAAGTCTGAAACAGATAGGTATGTTTTAGAAGACATTTATGATTTATTAATCATAAAAACCATTAGACGCTTTTAATGCAAAATGATTTTTTAATAAATCCCTCATATCAGGCTGGTACGGATAATAGGTCAAATCAACTAAATCCAAACAATTTTTTTTTGCATCTACCCAAGTTTTTGATATTTATGATTGGGAGTTTCAGACCAATATTTAATAAATTATTCTCTAATTTTCTATTTTTTTTATCTAAAAATCCTGAAGTATTTAATCCCAGTGTTAAGCCCGCACACAGCCAAAAGTACGAAGGATGAGACAATAACGCCAATCATCTTAGATCGATACCGCTGACCGCCCCAAATTAGGAGAATTATCCCCATTAAGAGTCCTAATAAGCCAAAAATCGACCCAAGTGCGATTAAATACTCAATTCCTTCTAAAACACCTTCGAAATAATCGAACACTACCATAATGAATAGATTTAAAAACAGGAATATTTAAAAGAAAAATTATTATTTATTTTTAAGTTGAGTTTCGGGACTATGGATTATGTGGAATATTTAGGCTACTTTAAATTTGAAGAGATAATTTGGTTATTCGAGAAATGTCTTACAATCCTAGGATTCCACGATCGTAGCGAGTTAACAACGCAAATTTTTTATTTTCTAAAGAATTATGGTTCCGATTATTTTTACCGCGATAATTTTAAAAAAGCAATTATCTTAACGAAGCGTTAAAAATTTACTCTGATGATATTTATTATAAAAAATATTATACTAAAATTTACATAGTGGAAGCGTGGTATTACCTTGGCGAATTATATAATCGATTATTTTTCTTCAATAAGGCGATAATAGCGTGTAATATGGCTATGCATCTCGATGGGGGTCGTATGAATACATGGGATCAGATTGCTATTGCCTACGAAGGAATTGGAGATTTTGAACGCGCAAAAGAAGCAAAGAATAGTTTTAAGAAGAGAGAGAAAAAAATAATAAAAAATATGAGATGGTAAACAGTCAATTTTTTTGTTTAAATATACCAAAATTTTTTAGGATTTATTTATTGTAAAATGATTTGAAAAAAAATAAAATAGTGTTGAAATATGTGTGCGATGTTTAAAAGAACTATGGCTTCTAACCCGACATACAAAGCTAAGAATAACGAAAATAACATTTCGAATGAAAATTCGGATGCTCGTTCGGATTTGTTAGATATATGGAGAGTGAACCCAAGTTATCGAGATATTGACGTAAAGACGTTCATAATTAAGGGAAGTGTAAGTATAATTTTATTATTGGCGATCTCAATGTTGTTGTACTTTCTAACAACGAACATTTACCTTACCGTAAGTTTACTCTTTCCTCTTTTATTCGTATATTTTTTTGACCAAGGTAAAAGGTTCCTAAATAAAGTTTTTAACCTCTTTAACAAGGCGTTTTACATTAACCCTTTTGGAGATTTGGAATTTTTTACTATAAAAGATGAACCATTGACTCTCTTACTTATTAATAAAAAAGTTTCGTCCACAATTGCCCTAAGGGTATTTAAGGTAGAAGTTTTACCAGAAAATCTCCAACCAACTCTTAACCAATTTTTAAAATCTTTAAATAATTCTCAATTAAGCTTTTCTTATCAGGTATCCCATAAACCCATAATTGATTTAAGAACGCAGAATCGTAACAATCTTGAGGGATTAAAAGAAATAAAATCGCAAGCAAAGGATGATGTACCCTCTATTATATCCATCTTTTTCAGCGTGTATTGCCATAAAAAGGGAATATTAAAAATAAGAAGGCTAAATTATCTTCTAAATAATGTTGAAGATTATTCAAATGAATTGAAATCGGAATTCACAGCAAATTTCCATCACACTAAGATTCGATTACTGCAAACCAAAGAGTTATTAGAAGCCGTAAGAGATACCACTCATAATATTTCAACTGATTTTGGATCATCTGAGCTTAAAGAAGTTCCTAAGAATTCTTATATCTTCAATATTTTTCTCAAATCTGTGTTTTCACTTTTTTTGGTTATTTTAATCTCAATAATTCTATTTTTAATTAATTTTTCCACTCTTTTAGTATTAACAATTGATGGTCTCTTTCTATACTATCTCCTCTTTGTGTGGTGGCGTGATGTTCTATTCTTTTTCTCGAATAGAACGCTCTACCTCTATGAAGACATAAAGGTTGTTAATTTATTTCCTGATACAAAATTCTTCCAGTATAAAAGATTCCCGACCGTGATTTTTGCTAATATTCAAAACAAGATATTAATTGGTGTGAAATTATTGAATCTTGGAGCTGCCGTCCAACCAATGCTTGCTTATCCCGATAAATTTTTTAGAGCGATTAATAATCATAAGCTATATTTTAATTATTTTGTGAATGCGACTCCTGCTGACGAACGAACGCTTTCAAAAGAATGTTTTAATCATTATAACAAAAAAACCAGAGATCAATTTACCTATACTCCGGAGGTCATAAGTAAATGGGATAAGAACGATTATCCGTCAGAGGATTACCAAAATTGGTTAGAAATGAGATCCGGTATTTGGAAAACATACCTAACTATTGCAATAAATTGTTACGAAGAAATTGATTCTAATGGTGAAACTAGTGTTCTTGATATGGTTTATGAACTTGAGGAAAAAGCTGTAATATTGAAAAAATCGTTTGAACAAAACTATTTAAGACTTCGGTTAGAGGAAGTATGGAAAGAGCAACTTCTAAACGGATTCGTTAGTAATGCTCTCAAAACTCGTGATTTCAGTTATAATAATACCCATTTAAATTATATCTATTTTCAAGGTAAGAATTTAATGAAGTTAATCGCAATCTCAAACGAATTTAAGAAGGGCTTGGAAACACGAATTGCTGCTGAATTCAACACTCCTCTTCATCTAAAGAATGATTTAATAATAGGTCAAACAATTAATACGGAATTTTTGGAGGAAGAGAAGCCTCTTGGATTCACATTTGAGCAATTTAAAAATTTACTTATCACCAATGGGGCTACTCAAGAACGTGAGCTTGCAAAAATGAAAATAGCAGCAGAATTGATTAAAACACAAATACCTTGCGTAATTTTTGATTATTCAGGAGATTGGTCGAAATTAATTCGATATTTCGAAAATTCTATCTACGAGGATAAATTTCTACATTTCAAGTTAGGAAAGACGTTCAACGTTAATTTATCGAAGTCTGGTATCAAACACGATGATAAAAACATAGAGTATTTGAGTCTATTCTACGACGTTTTTGCTCTAGCCTATAAAGAGCAAAGAATTACTCTTGAAGCTTTAAAGAAATCAATAAAAAAAGAAGAAACGTTTGATTTCAATCCACTTCTACTGGATTACAAATATAGTCCTGATTATAAACCCTATATTAAAGAAAATCGATTATTAAGCCTTATAGATGAGCTTACTAATAAGACTATCGTTGTTTCTGAAAAAACATCTGAATTCGAGGATAATATAAATCCTATAGATTTTTTAAAAAATGATAAAAGCATAATCATCGATCTTTCTATTTTAAAGGATCTGGAACATAAAACGTTTATCACATTTGTAATTTTATCAAAATTTATCCACTATATCAATAATCTTTCAGATTATAAGGAAAAAGCGATATTTATCCCCAAAGTTGACGCGTTCTTTGATGCTAATTATCTGGATAACAACCATAACGCGGTAAATTTCGGGAAAATTGAGAAGTTTTTAGACCCGTTGTGTAGAAGTGGTTTTGGCTTAATATTTTCGGCTAATCAAATAAGATATCTCCATCAAAATTTCTTGAATTACTTTCCAAACATCCTCTCGTTTAGAGCTACCGATTCGAGGGACATAGCAGTATTAAAAAACCAGATGAATCTACAGGAATTACAGGGTTCGGGGTATTATAGCTCAAAAAGAAACAATACTTATCAAATCGACTATTTAAAAAATTTGAGGGGAAACGAGGTCATTGTTAAAAGGGCTGATATTTACCAACCTTTTCCGGGGATAATCACTTACGAGCCTTTCTCTAAAACCCTTCCATTAACATATGATAAAATTGTAAAATATATGGAACGTCAAGGATACAATTTAAAACGGTCAGAAAGAAGAATAGCAGATCAAGCGAAAAAAACACTATTTGAAAAAGATTTTGGTCTTCACTCATATTTCCTCGAGGATATTATGAATTTCTTGAAAAATGTTAAAACCCTTGATAAAGTAGGCCAACTTTACAAGGGACGGCTAAAAGAAGAACTTCTAATACATATCAAACCAACCGCTAAAAAAAGAAATTACGGCAATAAGGTAATAAAAGAACTTCGAGACGAGCTTTTTGAGCTCCTTATAAGACACGACTATCTTGTGGAAAGTCATCCTAAACGAGCCAGTGGAAGTGAATCCATGCGGAGTTCCTTTGCAGTCGGACCACACTACGACAAAGCTTTACAAGACTACTACGAATCCCAAGGAAACGCGGTAATTTCCTACGAACCGATAGATGTAGAATCTGATAACTTCAATAACCTCAATAACTCCGTTAACTCAGATAATTATGAAAGCTCTTCGCGGGTGGGAAAAATTAACGCTAAAAACCTAAAAAAAGCTTTTACCGAGCATTTCGGCTCAATGTTCATATACGAAAATTTTAAAATGTATCAAGCTATTAAAGACGGAAATTTTAAAAGATCGCTTGAAATCGGTAAAAACTTGCTTAAAAAGTTCCTTCGCGCCACATACAACTCCTATT
>DAOUUT010000110.1 GCA_030668025.1 Promethearchaeota archaeon | reverse complement strand
TGATAATAAAAAAATTGCGATTAAAACGATGGTTAAAGGTCTCGATACAGGCAAAGGCGTTTTAGAGTTAAGAATTAAACATAAAAATAATCGTTGGATATGGATAGAAGTTAAAGGAAGCGCTTTTAAAGATAGGGATGGCAAGATCAAAGGAATAATTATTGGAAGGGATATTACCGAACGCAAAGAAGCTGATAAAAGAATTAAAGAATCTAAAATAAAATACCACACGATCTTTAATGCTAGCCCTGATTTAGTATATCTCACTGATTTAAAAGGTTACATATTAGATGCCAATCAAGCATTTCTAGAGAAAACAAAAATTAGTTTAAACGAAGCACAAAATAGACGAATTCTAGAGTTTTTTGCTGGAGAAAATCTCGAAGATTTAAAGGAACTAATTAAAGAATTGAGAACAGGTAAAGTAATTAAAGATCTTGAAGTTACGGCAAAAAACACTCTAGGTGAAGTTTATGATTGTGAGATAAATGCGGTTCCTTTGAAAGAAGATGGAAAATTTACTAAAGCCATAAGTTTTGCCAAAGATATAACAGCCCGCAAACTAGCGGAGCAAAAACTAATTATGTCGGAGAAAAAATATCGACACTTGTTTGAAAGTTCTCCGTTTGCAATCTGGATAGTTGACTTGGAGGGGGTAATAATTGACTGTAATTCGACTATGAATATATTACTCTCTAAATACAAGAGAGAAGATCTTATCGGAAAGAGTTTTATAGAAATATTATCTTTATTTGATAGACCAGAATACTTTATTCCGCTTTTAAAGAATAAGTTTGAAAGCTTTATCAAAAACAAGAGAGTAAAACCGTTGGAATTCAAAATGACTCGCGCAGATAAAGTAGAAAAATGGATTAATATACGCGCATCTAAGATTAAATTAGGAGATGAAACTTTAATACAAGTCTTAATTCAGGACATTACTGAAAAGAAAGAAGCTGCCTTAAAATTACAGAAATCTGAAGAAGAATTAAAAATATTGAATAGAGAACTTGAAAAAATAGTTTTTGAAAGAACGAAGGAATTAAGAGAATCTGAACGAAAATATCGCCATTTATACGAAAATTCTCCATTCAGCATAGCACTTTTAAACACTAAAGGTAAAGTTATTGATATTAATTCTAAAACATCTCAATTGTTTGGTTATAAAAAAGAGGATCTTATCGGTAAGAATTATTTAAAACTTTCAAACCTTTTTCCTTCAGAAACAAAACCAGGATTGAGAACGCTTCAAGAGCTAGATCGTAAAAGGGACCCTGGGAGTTTCGTAATAAAACCCCAAACCGTACAAATATTTAACAAAGATAACAAACTGTTGTGGGTCGAATCTGAATTATCCACTATTGAAATAGGTGGTGATATAATGATTCAAGCTATAATCCAAGATATAACGGGTAAAAAAATTGCAGAAGAGAAATTAAAAGAATCCGAGCGAATCTTAAGGCAACAAAATATAGAATTAAAAGAATTAGATAGATTAAAAACTGATTTTATTAGCATCGCCGCTCACGATTTAAAAACTCCGTTAATATCTGTGGGGGGTTATATCGATTTAATTTTATTAAGAGAGAAAGATTTAAAAGATGATATTAAAGAAGATTTAAATAGAGTGGTAAGCAATGTACACCGATTGGAAGGTTACATAAATCGGTTATTAGATGTTATGAAAATTGATGCAGGTAAAATTGAAATAGTTAAGCAAGTAGAAAACATTTACGATATAATAGCAGATTGTCTTTCTGAATTAGAATATCAAATAAATCAAAAAAAAATAACTATTAATTTCAATATCCCCGAGGATCTTGCAATAAAAATGGATAGATTTAGAATTACGCAAGTTTTCTCAAATATATTATCAAATGCAGTGAAATTTACATCTGATGAAGGTATAATAAATATTAATGTTTTGGAAGAAAACCAAAATTTTCTTTTTAAAATAAAGGATAACGGAAAGGGGTTATCTTTAAAAGAAATTGAGAAATTATTTGGTAAATTTGTTACAATTGGTCAAACTACTGATAGCTATTCTGCTTTTGAGCAAGGAAGTGGATTAGGACTTTATATTAGTAAAGGAATGATTGAAGTGCACGGGGGTAAAATCTGGGTGGAATCAGAAGGAAAGGATAAGGGAGCCGAGTTTAGTTTTACTTTACCAAAGTAATAAATTTGAACCCTATTCCATTTACTAATAACTGAGTAGCGAAAATAATAAACATATAATAACAAATTATAATAAGGTAAATTATCTTATTTCTCTTGAAATTTTTCATTTATAAGCAAGCAAGCAATTAGTAATTTAAGTTTCTGTTAACTTTTATAATAGAATGAAATTACATTAATATAAAAGCGAATTTGGCAAAAGAAAAATAATTTAATGACGATTTTAATAATATCCGAAAAAAATAAAGCCGCAAAGGCAATAGCTGAAGCATTAGGTCCTGTTACGATTATAAACAAAACAAAATTCTTAAACGTATATCGGGTAAATTCAAAAGATATTTACGTTGTTCCACTTCGAGGACATATTTTAGAGTATAAAAACACTGATCAATTTAAAAGTTGGACGAAATCTAATCCTAGGGAAATAATTACTAATCCAAATTCGATCGAGAAGGCCTCTAAAAGTTATTCTAGACCATATATTAGCGCATTAAAAGAATATGCTAAATTATCCGATGAATGCGTAATCGGTACCGATGCTGATATTGAAGGATGTAACATTGGGCTTTTTGACGCATTACCGTTTGTTATTAAAGCTAATAAAACTATTAAAGTGCGTCAGCTCTGGTTAAGTTCGTTACAAAAAAAAGAGATTATTTCTAAATATTCCAATTTGATAAATCCAAAGTGGAGTTGGGGTGAAACAGGTGAGGCTAGAGCCATAATTGACGCGGTAATTGGATTCTCAAGCACTAGAGAGGTTACAAATACGTTTAAGCCTTTATTAAACGAGATTAATGCTAAATTTGTGTCGATAGGGAGAGTACAGACGTCTTTGCTCTATTTATTATTCTTAAGGGACCAAGAAATAGAGCGATTTGTACCTGAATCATATTGGACAATAGAAGCGAATTTAAGTTATAAAACCCATATAATAAAAGCCTTCCACGATAAGAACCCTTTTAGTAAAGAAAAAGAACTTGAAGCAAAAATCTCCCATCAGAAAATAAAAAATGAAAAAATTGCTGTAATTTTGAGCAATGATAAAAATACAAATGTTATAAAACCTCCGACGCCTTTAAATACTTCGAAAGCGCTTGTTTTATTAACCCGGAGGTTAAAGATTAGCGCCAATGCGGCTATGAACGCTATGAACGCGCTTTACTTAAATAAGATAATTTCTTATCCTAGGACTGATAGCGATAAATACCAAGCCAATTTTAACCATACTCAATATTTGGATAAGTTCAAACCTCACACTCTCTATGGAACTTACACTCAAAAAATAATAACTAAAAAACGCATAATACCTACAATTGGGAAGATTGACGCCGGAGATCATCCCCCCATTACACCTTTAGAAAGCTTGGAACAAAATAGTTCTAAATTTGAAAATAATGTTCAAAAAAGAGTTTACGACTTGTTAGCTCGACATTATCTAGCTCTTTTCGGAGAACAAGCAGAAGAATCCAGGACAATTTTAAAAATATCTATAAAAGAAGAACCATTTACATCGCGCTTAGTTTCGTTAGTCTTAAGTGGCTTTTACGAAATTGCCCCTTTTTTAAAGAAAAGCTATCAATTAACGATAGAAATTGAAGCAAAACAACTTCCAATTAAAAATATTCAATTAAACGCAAAGGAAACTCAGCCCCCACCAAAATACACTGATACTACTCTTTTGAAATTAATGGAGAGAGAACATCTAGGAACTAAATCGACTCGTCCTACTATAATTACAATTCTTATCGACCGCAAATTAATCTTGCGAATTGACAAAAACCATTTCAAAATAACAGAGTGGGGCAAATTTATAATACAAGAATTGATAAAAGTATGGTTACCGTTCTTAAAACCTGAATTTACGCGATTTGTGGAAAAATTACTTGAAGACATAAAGGAAAATAGGAAGTCTAAAGAAGACGTGATAAAAATTGTAAAAAAAATTTTCCTTGAATTATTTGATAAGTTTCTTAACAACAGAAATACGATTACTTTAAGATTTGATAGTGTTAAAAACAATTTAAAATCAGCAATGCAACAAGACTTTAAACAAAAAAAGTTTCCATTAACTACAGCAAATTGTCCAACTTGTAATAAATTTCCAATGAAACTAGTTACGACCTCGCAAAAGAAAAGATTTCTTGCATGTTCAGATGAAGATTGCAAAACTTACCTCTCCGTTCCAAAAACTGGTCGAATTACTATATTAAAATCCTCTTTTTGCTCAATTTGTGGTTTTAACACCTTTAAAATCGTGAAAAGAAAGAATAATAAACCTTTACCTTATTATATTTGTCCAAAATGTTGGAACGATAGCTTTAAGGACGCTTCTGCTTTTAATGGGTTTTGTTCTAATTGCGAAACTCATAAAATTTTAAATGAACAGTGCGTGAAAAGATAAGCATCAATAAAAAAGAATTAAAGATAAAAAGATTTACAACTATAAATCCATTTTGAAATTATATTTGTTATAAGCAGCCCGAGTAAGACCTACGTAATTGTCGGAAATCTTGTAATACAATTTTCCGTTAACGATTTTCTTTTCAACATAATCGTTTTTCAAACTGTTATTTAAAGAATGGATCATCGTCCCTAGAGTAACTGCACCCATATATTTGTGTTGCTTTTTTGCGACTCTTATTAAATCTAATTCCGAATGCCAACCGCCATCAATTAATCCGATTAGTATTTCTTTTTTGATCGGGGCTTTAATTTCTTTAATTTTATTAAACAATTGAGAGTAGTTTGGTTTGTAATATTTTTTCAGGATTTTTGTTTGTTCAAAACTATTATTTGGAGGACCTAATTCCATATTTAAAAACACCACTTAAGATAATATTATACTAAGAAATAATATCCAAGTAATAGTTTTAATAAATTGTAATACGCTTGTAATATCCTAGAATTACAAAATTAAAAACGAGTAAAGCCTATCTTGAACTATCGACTATAAAAGATTCTCAGGGATACCATCTCTAAAATATTTTGCGCGCGTTACCCAATTGCTTTGAAATTCAGGAATGGTCGCTAAGATTGAGCCACCAACCCAAACAGAGAAAACTCGTTCCCTAGGTGCTATAATTTTGATAACTTGGTTCTTCTTCTTCCGTCGTGTTAATTCTAATTCTAATTCTTGATACATTCTAGATTTGAAATTTGGAAACAGAGACGACCCTCCCGATAAAAAAATATTGTTCAATAAGTCTTGTCGGATATCGACGTCACACATTTCGATGGCATCCAGAATAGCTTCTGTTAAAGAATCTTCTTCCAATTCTATTGATGGATTAAAAAATAGTTCAGGTACGGTAAATCTTTCTTTACTCAAAGAAATAGTGGAACCATCCGGTAAAGAATACTCTTTTTCATATTGTTCAACTCTTTTTAAATCTTCTTTATAATCGAGCGAGACGAAACAAGCTTTTTCTTTGAGAGCCCTTACCAGTTCCTTTCTAACTGAAGAGTCAGCTGAAAATCCCCTTTCACCTAATATTTTTTCCATGTACTTGGTTAAAGTTCTTCCACCAATCTCAAGTATCCTTACTGCATGATCTATCTTGTATCCCTCGTAAATTGGCACGATTCTCGTGATACTATCACCAATTTCAATAACTAACCCTGTTTGAAATCCTCCCGCATATAAAGTAAGCATAGAGTCTAAAACGGGATAAAAAGCGTTGCACTGATATTTTTCTAAAAACAATTCAAATAATCTTTTTATATCCCCATGTGGAAACAATGGGTGTACGGCGAATAAAACATTGACTAAACTTGGATCTACTCTTAAGTTGTAAAAAATATAATCAATAATTTTTTCGAAAGATAACCAATCCTGAATTATTCCTTTATTTATTGGGTGAGAAGTTTTATATAGACCTATTGATTGGATTTCATCCCCTACATAATACATGTCTTGTTTAATATCCGCGTATTCGTAATCTATCTGCCTATACTTAGGTTTTCCAACTATCGTAAAAAAGATTTGAGTTGGCATGTCTTCCCCAGCGTAACCAGCCTTTGTCGAAAACTGCCCGATATCTAGGACGACTATAAGATTATTTCCCATTATTTCTATATCATACCTAATTATTAATATATCTTATTATCTAATTCTCCAATTAACCTATTTATTTTTACACTAATAAAATCTTCAAAGGAGTGTATTCTGTCATAGGAATATAAGCCTCTCCATACTTTGAATTGATTTCGTTACCTCTTAAAATTGAAGTATCTTCAGCCCAATCCAAAACTCGTTCTAACACTTCTTTTTGAGATATATAAACATGATTAAAAATTTCTTTCTTTTCAACCCAATATTTTTCAATATCAACTATTATAAAGACAGAACCTTCTATATATTGAAATTTACAAGAAGGAGATTCGTAATAATATACCCCTAACGGCGTCCAGTTTCTCTCGTGTCCGCCATAAGCTTTTCCCGTTGAACAATGATAAATAGCTTCTCTAGTAATTAAAGATAAATTTCTATGAACTCTATGAAAATCCGAAAAGTGGGGTAATAAAACCACTTGAGGGCGGATGTCTCTAATAAGATTTGTCACTTCAGAGATTATTTCTCTTTTAACCTCTAACTCAGAATGACCTAATTCGATAACTCTACATTTTAAAGCAGTTCGGACTAAATCAAGTTCTTCCTTTCGCTGTTCTAAGATATCTTCCTTGTGGGTCGCTTTAGCATATCCGCCTAATCCACTTGTAGCGACAACTACAAAGACCTCAGATCCTAAAGCTTGATATTTTAGAATTGTTCCACCACATGAGACTATTTCGTCATCTGGATGACCTGCAAACACCATTAAGCGTTTGGGAACAATAATAGGAATTTCTTTTTCAGCTATAAGAAAATCTTTTCTTTTCACAAGTAATGTCTTCTTGTTTTAGGATTAAAAATTTTGCGAATTATAACGGATAAAATAAAAAATATAAGAATAGAGAGCTTTTATTCTCCTCTCATTATCTTCTTCAGGCGATTTAACTCTTCTAACATTTCATCGCGTAAAGAACTTAATCCCCCTCCCGCAGTAGCAGCGGTTTCTGGAGCTGCAGGTTGAGGAGTACCACCTGCTACGGGTGCACCTGGAGGTGCGGGCCTTTTAGCAAATGATGGCGCTTGAACAGCTCCCGCACTAGGGGCTGTTGGAGGGCCACCAGATGTGGGAGGTAATTTTGGAGCGGGTGGTAGATTAGCACGCTTAGGAGGGCCACCACCAGCAGGGGCTTTTGGAGGACCACTTTTTGCAGGTCTTTTTGGAGGGCCACCAGCTGACGCTGTTGGAGGACCACTTTTTGCGGGTCTTTTTGGAGGACCACCACCAGCAGGAGCTTTTGGGGGACCACCACTAGCAGGAGTTGTTGGAGATACAGCAGCAGTAGGAGCTTTTGGGGGACCACCACTAGCAGGAGTTGTTGGAGATACAGCAGCAGCTAAGCCCGCTTGAGCTGTAGCGGGTGCTTGTTGTGCAGTTTCGGCACTACCACTCAGTAAACTAAATAAAGTGCTTGCAGCAGCAGTTTTTGCCGTTCCACTTGTTGGAGCAACAACTTTTTTAGAGGAACTACTAACAGTTTTAACCTCTGGTTTTAATGAAACTTCTTTCAAATCCTTTAACGCTTTATTTAGACTCTTAATGAAGTCGTTTATCCCCCCCACTGTGTCTTCTAGATCGTCACTTAATGATTGTAGACCTTTTTTCATAAAGTTAACGACGCGTTCTATCTTTTTGTATTCCTTAGAAACCAATATTCAATCAATTCCTCTAATTTTTTTCTATGATAAGTAGAACAATTTATAATTATAGTAGTAATTGTATTATATTAATTTATATTTTTATTTTTAATTTTTTATAATACTTGAATATAGGTATATGGAAAAAATATAAATGAGTGAACTTAACTTATTCGATTTTCTTGAACTCTATAAAAAAAAAACAATTAAAAGTGTCAAATCTTATAATATTATATATCATATTTCATTTGAAAATTTAATAATTATTTTTCAATATTAAAAGGTGAATAAATTGGCTAAACGTGAGCTTTTTATAAAAAGGGTCTACGAGATTGTAAATGAGTTAAAAATTCCATTGATCGATGAGCGGGTTTACGATAAAGTTAGTTTTAGTGGTAGTGCCGCCATAGCGAAAGTTGTGTTTAAATTTGAGGAGGACGAATCTGTAATTCGTGGATTCTTAGGTTTGGCTGAATACTTTCATACTGTGGTCATAAAAGCCAAAGACGAATTCTTTATACCGCACGCAAATATACTCTTTCAATTGATCAGCTCATAAATCTTTATTTTTTTTACTTTTCCTTATTAACTTCTAATAATGAAGAAAAACTTGAATTTATTTATTATACTTGAAGATTGAACAAGCTTTTCTATTTCATTAATATTAAAAAGCCATAACCTATAATCCATTTAGAGATATTTATTAAAATCGTTAAACTTTAGTTAAACTTATTAGGAGTTGCTATCTATGAGTTTTCAAGAACTTAAAAATTCATATTTAAAAGAGACAGTTCCCCTGAAAAAAATACAATTAATCGAATCAGTGGCTCTGCATTTTGAAAAGGGAGGGCTAGAATTTCTATTTTCTCAATATAAAAGCGAAAGCGATGGAAAAGTAAGAAAAAAAATTATCGATGTTGCCGGGAAAAACATAAACGACATTTCCATCCAATTATTAATCAAAGCTCTTACAGACAATAATATTGAGTCAAGAAAAGCATCTGTGATATCATTAGGTAAAGCAAAAGCGTCCATAGCCTTAAGTCCTTTACTAAACATGCTCCAGAACCCCTCTTTAGAGATTAAAGACGCTGTACTTGCCTCTATTATAAGGATTGGGAAAGAAGGGGCTTTAGATCTAATATTCGATGATATAAATAAAGGAAATATTCATGTTAAAAGATCAATCCCTTACATATTAGGAAAAATTGGCAGTGAAGAGTGCATTGAGAGATTAAAAGAATTAATAACACACGAAGACCCATTAATTCGTAAGAATTCAATCAAAGGATTAGAAAAATTAATTCAACTAAAAGACGCAAAGTTTATACTGAACGCTTTAAACGACGAAGATTTACGCGTAAAAAAATCAGCAATCAAAGCTTTAGGCACTATAAAAAGTAAAAGGGCTATTCCTCATTTAATTAAATTACTAAAAGAAAAGAATCATGAAATTCGAAGGTTATCTGTTCGAACTTTATTCTCAATTTTTTTAAATCAACCCCCTCCATACGATAAAATCTATGAAATTTTAAACGGACGAAATATTATTTCTAGAAGAGAAGCGATAAAATTGTTGAACTTATTAGAGGATAAAAATTCTATCGATTATCTTATAAGAACATTTAACAGTAAAGATGCGAAATTGAGAAGGTTAGCGTATAAAGCTATTTTAAATATTTATAAAAATAAGGTTCCAACTCAAATTATAGAGGGTTTGAACGCAAGAGAATGGAAAATTAGGAGTTTAAGCGCAAGAGTTATTGGAAAAATTGGTGATGAGAGTTCAATCGACGCACTTTTATCTTTATTAAGTGATAATGATAGTAATGTAAGGGACGCAACAATTGAAGCGCTATCAAGGTTTGGGAGCGAAAAGGTAATTGAACGCGCAAAAATGTTAACAAACGATTTAAACTGGAAAACAAGAAGAGCAGCAGTTAAACTTATAATTAGAATTGGAGATAATAAATCTACCGAATCTTTAATTGGATTAATGGGGGATCCAGATATTTTTATTCGAAGTTGGGTAGCGATGTCGTTAGGAAAACTAGAAAATATTAGCGATTTAACTCCCTTTGCATCACTACTAAAAGACAAAGACCCTAAGATGCGGATTGCTGCGGCAAAAGCTTTAGGTCAAATAGGAGATAAAGAAGCCTTAAAATTGTTGGCTAAATCGCTATGGGACGACGATTGGAAAGTGAAGAAGGAAATTGAGGATGCCCTTAAAGCGATCGATCCTAATTGGTTAGAATTAATTTAGTAAAACATTGAGTTTAATATTTGTTTATTAATAATTATGGTAAATACTTTTTCTTATGACAAAAATGTCATAAAGCTTAAATAAAATCGTCCATATTGTGATGATTTTATACCAGTATATTGTGATCATTGTACCAGTATAATTATTTAAATGGCGAAAAAAATATGAGTAAATTTAAGTTAAAATACGTTTTCATAATCCATTCTATTATTGCTTTTATTTTTGGATTAGGGTTTATTTTTATTCCCAACCTTATTTTGAATTCCATGGGATTAACCACCCCTGCCGATATAGGAGAACCTATACGTTTTTATGGAGCCATGATATTTGGTTTGGCTATTTTATTATTTGGCATTCGTAATGAGCCCCATTCATCCATGCGTCAAATCGTCCTTTTATCGATAATTTGCAGTTTTATCCCGCAGTTAATCTTTCACTTGCTCTTCCATCCTCTAACGAACTTTATGGTCTGGAACATTATTGGGTTAGATATCATCTTTATAATTTTGTATGGATATTTTTTTATAACGAATCGAGGAAAATGAAATAATTTCTTGAAAATTCTAAATACTTTTTTTTTTATTAATTATGGCAAATATCCTTTCTTAGCAATGTCATTAGGAAAACTAGAAAATATAAACGATTTAACTCCCTTTGCATCACTACTAAAAGACAAATAAAAAAATTTTGAATTTTATATTTGTTTATTTCTTGCTATTTAGTTGCAACTAATTTTCTATTTAAAAAAGTTAGAATTAAATATTTCTTTACTAAATTGATTAAATTCTTTATTTAGATTTATATATGTAAACAAATTTTAAAGAATAATTTAAAAAATTTTAAATAATTTTGAATCTTAATTAATTATTAAGAATATGAACGAAAAATTATCTTTAAATTCATCTGACGACGATGATGACATATGGAAG
>DAOUUT010000128.1 GCA_030668025.1 Promethearchaeota archaeon | reverse complement strand
TGAAGAAATTAATGAAGAATCTGATTGTTATAAAATCGCCCTTTTTTCTGACATAGTTCTTCAAGGAGATATCCTAAAAGACTTGAGTAATGTCGATGGAATAATCTTGGGAGAAACAGAAAAGGCTATTTTAATTGAATTGGATAATAAGGAGGTGTGGGTGCCGAAATCTACTATTAATAATCATTATCTTCCTCGAAAGAACCTTTCTCAAAAATTCTTGATTAATAATTGGTTTTTAAAAAAAAATAAGCTAATTCCTTAATTCCTAATTTAAAGAAAATTGTCTTATTTCAACAAAAAGAATAAACTTAATTTTTATTCTTAATTAACCTTGATACCGGATAAAATAGAGCTCAAAAAACATATATGACTTTACTTGATATTATCGTTGATTTCTTACTCAATCCTTGGTTTCTCATTTCCTTAGCTTTTTGGATTATCGTAATCGTATTTGTTTTTTTATTAAGGAATAAAAAAGAAGCATATAGTTTATTCTTTCCATTACTGGCGTTATTTAAAACTAAAAAGCTAAATAAATTTATCATAAACATTTCTAGAAGAAAACCAAAATTGTGGAGAATATTTTGGAATATTGGAATATTTGTATCGTTTGGTTTTACAATTTTTGGCTTCTATTTCTTTTTTACAAATGTTCTAAATTTAATAGTTCAACCAAGTATTGAAAATGCTATTGTTCCACTCATCCCGGGAGTTACAATTGATCTACCTATTTTATTTTACTTATTATTACCATTATTATTTATTATGACGACCCACGAATTTGCTCACGGAATTTCAGCTAGTATCGACGGAGTGGAAATTAAATCTACTGGTGTGCTTGGTGTCGGCTTGTTTTACCTAGTGGGATTTGGTGCATTTGTAGAGGTTGATGAAAGAGCGTTAAGATCGTCAAAATTCCATCGAAATACAAGATTAAGAATCGCAGCCGCAGGCACTTATGTAAATGCTATAACTGCTGGTATAGCATTCTTGCTAATTCTTAGTTTTCCAACATTAATTTCTCCATTTTACGTTCAAGTCACACAGGTTTATAGTGTATTAACACCGCAAGATGGGGGTTTCAATAGTGGGACTCTTGAAGCAGGAGATGCTATCGTTGCTATTAAAAATCCAAGTGATCCAGATGCTAATTTTTTAAACCTTGACTTAAACCAAGGAATTGATCTTACTTCTATACTAAGTAATAGTACTAGAATTAAATTTTCAATTGGAGATAATTTAACTTTTAAAACTTATAACCCTTTTAGTGAATCCTATTCTAAAAAAAACGTTACTTTAGGACCTCGTTACGATATAGGAATCCGCTATGAGTATGCGGATAACGGTATGGGCCTAAGAATTACCTATAATTTGTCCAGTGATACGGAAACAAACATATTAGTTACAAAAGTAAATGGAACCGCAATAAATAAATCCAACGGTGACACATTAGAAATTTTACTAACAAGTTTTACTTTAAAAGCCATAAACCTAACTTCAGAACTGGGGATTAATTACATCTTAGATGTTGAGGTTGTAGGGGTCTTTGTGGGGCTTCAAAGTACTTACTATTGGATGCATCAAAATGATTTTGCAAAATTATTTACTGCTAACTGGCCAGATTTCTTGCTTAGAGAAATAATATGGCTTTTTATTATAGCATTTAGTATAACCTTATTCAATATGATGCCTTTACCGATATTTGATGGAGATAGATTAGTAAAAGAATTAGTAAATTGGATTTTTGGTGAAAATTACAAATCTAAAAAAAAGAAAAAAGATAGGCTACTATATAAAGGAATTGATACAGAATGTAAATTGACTGAATATCGCGTAGAAAAAATTGAATCTGTGAAAATATACTTAAAAGATAATCTTAGAGATGATCAAAATGGTGAAATAATCTTAGGAGAAGATAACTATGAACTAGTGGATAAAATAGGCGATGGATATAAAGATACTGTATCAGTAAATCTGCCAGAAAATACTAAACTTAAAAAAAATACTGTTTTCGAAATCTCTTACGAGTATTTGTATGACGACAAAAAAAGAATTAAAAGTATTGTTTTGAATACTATCAGAATTGCGGCATTAATTCTTATAGGTGGTAATTTCCTATTGTCTTTTATAAAATTTGGATTTGATCTTTTTTGGATTTAATAAATTAGTTGATGTGATCTTCATAAGCAATAATGAAAATAGTTATAATGTGCTTATGAAAATAAGTACATGTGATTATTGTAATAAAAATGCATTAGTAATCCACAGAAAATATTCCGGTGAGCTAATTTGTACTGAATGCTTCACAAAAAGAATCGAGAAAAACATTTATAAGACAATATCCAAATACAAAATGCTAAAACCAAAAGATAAAATCGTTGTTGGTATTTCTGGTGGAAAAGATTCTCTTTCTTTACTATACAACCTTAAACTAATACAAGATAATAGTTATCATTCGAATCCAATAATAGCAGTAACCATTGATGAAGGAATTAGAGATTATAGAAGTAATAGTACAAAGAACGCAATTGAATTCTGTAAACAAAATAATATAGAACATAAAATCGTTTCTTTTAAAGAGAAAACTGGTAAAACGTTAGATGAGATAGTAGAATTGAAAAAGAGTGCAACTAAAAATACATATGCATGCAATTTTTGTGCTACGCTTAGAAGAAGAATTTTAAACGAAACCGCAAAAAACTTAGGCGCTGATATCCTTGCAATGGGTCATAATTTAACTGATATAGCAGAAACTTATTTAATGAATATTCTTTTTAAAAGATTTAAGCTTATCGCTAATCAGTATCTTTTTAAAGAAGAGAGTAAAGAAATTAAGAAGTACTTCGTTAGGCGAATCACTCCGCTAATGAAAATTCCAGAAGAAGAAATATATCTCTACGCAAACCTAAAAAAAATCAATTACTACCCTTCACATTGCCCCTACAGGGAGGAAGATCCAATTTTAAGGAAACGGGTTCTAGAATTCATTCTGGAATGTAAAAAATTCAGCCCCGAAATAGAATTCAATTTGTTGAACGGATTTTTAGAGATGTCTGAAATTTTTTCTAAACATTACATACATGAATCCTATAATTCCTGTAAAAAATGTGGGTATCCGTGTGGTAAAACTAATATCTGTTTATATTGTAAATATGTAAGTGAGTTTCGTAAATAATTTCATTTGATGAGTTGTTCGCTAAATATTTTCAAATTGTCATATTCTCTGATTTCCCCTCTAAAAAGTTGAATCTCGATTAAACTTTTTCCGAGTTCATCTCTAAAGATTTTCTGAATTTTAAGCAAATTATTAACTTGCATCTTTCTTCTCGATTGGCAAAAATCACATAAATCTTCCTCATCTTGATATAATTGGTTCACAACGATATTTGAAA
This sequence comes from Promethearchaeota archaeon, assembly GCA_030668025.1. Next base: position 6,558 of record DAOUUT010000128.1, on the reverse strand, counting down.
CAGGAATATTATAATTTAATAGTTCGTTTAAAAGGCGCCCCGTCTCTGAAATAGCCATTTCTTCTGGTATCATTACCACAACAAACGAATTTATCATAGGGTTAGTAAGATCATCTCGTGCTCTAATGATTGAATCTTTTAATCTCTCTAAAACTTCCAATGAATTATCTTTTTTTTTTTCCCCGCTGGTAAAAAGACTCTTCATCATTCCCATAAGATTTCCTAATTTTAATCTCATCTTCAACAGTTTACCAATCCAGCCTGACAATGTTTCTGGAAGACTTAAAAATCTCAAGGTATGACCTGTCGGTGCCGTGTCAAATATAACTAAATCATAATCGTGATCAGTCTCTATAAATTCTAAAACCTTTAGTAATGCGAAAGCTTCGTCTATCCCTGGAGGGCTCATCGAGGTCATATCTTGCAAATCATCCATCATTGGTAATCCGCCCATAATATCTGACATCTCAGTGCCATCTACAGGGCTCATATTAGTTAAACCTTTATATTCTGACAAATCCGCTTTAGGATCTATTTCTAAGGCAGTTAAGCGTTCTACACCGGGTATTTTTGTTGGTTCGCCGGGAGGAAGTGCTATCCCAAAACTATCACCTAAAGAATGAGCAGGATCAGTACTGATAATTAAAGTGTTTCTTCCATGTTCTGCCGCCCATATCGCAGAACTTGAAGCACAAGTCGTTTTCCCGACACCTCCTTTCCCACCAAACATTATTATCTTTAAACTTAATAACATTTCTGATAAATTCATAGTAATCCACAAAAATTTTTCTTGTTTATTTCTGTAATGCTTTAAATTTTTTTAATGAAGCTCTTAAAATTAAAATTATAAAATTTACTCTAATAAGTTAATTTAAATCGAAGAATCGCGATTATTCCACCGAAAGTGCTGTATAACATTTCTCCCTCTTCTGTTTCTGGAGAAATAAGTATCACATCAGTGTTCATAGTTTCTGCTATGGAACCCAGCTCTTCAATTATAGATACTGTGTTTACAAGGTTGTATGTGCTAGAACTACAATTCGGACAACTTTCTTCTTGGATGGATAATTTTACTTTGTTTAATTCCAACTCCCTTGCAATGCGAGATTCTTTATGGCCACAATTCGAACATTCAATTTTTAATTGATAAATATCTAATTTTTCAGAAAGAATTAATTTTTTCACAGCACCCATAGTTAAAGCTTTTTCTACTTCTTTAAGACCGTAAGCAGCTAAACCCGATTCATTTGATATCTCCTTTAAAAATCCTTGGACAACTTCTTTTTCCCGAATGAATTTTACGTTTGATATTTTTTTTTTAATCTTTTCAATCAACGCGCGAATTCCCTCGGACCCTCCATAACCAAGATCTACAACATCTAAAATTTTATCTCGTAATCGATAATCTAAACTTTCATCGTTTACAAACTTTTCTTTAGAAGGACCAGGTCCTCCAATAAAAATTCCTTGTAAATCCTCTAATTTTAAAAATAATTCGTTTACTTCTTCAGATATTCTTCTATAAAACCTTTTTTCTCCCTCTTCAATCAATCTTTCATATCTTTTCTGCGATTGACCACCAGCTTTATGTTTTCCATGAATCCCAGAGGTAAATTCTCTCACAATTTCTACATGATTCCCTGTAATATATCCAACTGCTGATTCCTTTCGTCCGATAACAAGCAATCCATAAGTTTCCTTTGATTTGAGCATGGCCTCTAATGGGTCTAGTAAAAATTTACTCGCACAGTGATATCTAAATGTTTTTGCCTTTTCTGGGGGATCTACGATGTATCTTTCCATTTTTTCTGTTCCAGGAGTATTGTTTTGAGGGATTGCTCCAGCAAACATAACTAATCCATTCTCTGGAACTTCTTTATAATTCTTTAACATCCCAATAAGTGTTGAGATTCCATCTAATACATTTTTACGAGTTAATTTTGATTTAATGTTTTGGCTTTCGCTTACTTCGTTCTTTAAATAATTGATAACATCCGAAAGTTTTCGATCATGAGGTATATATAAAGATATCAGCTCTGTGTGAAAACCCTTTTTAGATTTAAGCTTGTCTAAAAGCTTTTTTATCTTGTAAACCTTCAAATCCTCGCTTTTTTTACGTTCTACTGGAGCCATAATCATCAATAATGAGATAAAATTAACAAAAGATTAATAATTTTTCTTCCTTATCAATCTATATAAAGGCCTACATAATAATAATTGTTGTTTTATGGTTTCCAATAAAAATAATCATTCTGATGTTCCTAAGACTCATCCCCGGTATGAGAGCTTAAAATATCGTCATAGAATAATAGAAGGGATGAAAAATCTAGTTGTCGCTGAGGCAGGTTTAATAGCTCATGGGAGAGGCGAATGTTTTGATTACATTTTAGGTGAAAAAACAAATGAAGCTTCTAAGAGAGCCATTAAAGCTGCGGTAGCAATGCTTCTGCTTGCTAAAAATCCAGTGATTAGCGTTAATGGGAATATTGCGGCACTAGTACCTCACGAACTCGCTAAACTTTCGAATTTAATAAATGCCCCACTCGAAATAAATTTATTTTATAGGAAAGCAGGTCGAATTAAGGCTATTAAGAATGTATTAGAAAAGGCAGGAGCTATTGATATTCGAGGTATTAATGATGAAAAAATGGTCGAAATTGAAGGATTGGATAGTAATAGAAGGTTGGTAGAATCAATTCAAAATTCTGATGTAATTATGGTTCCTTTAGAAGATGGAGACAGAACAGAAGCATTAAAAAGGATCGGAAAAAAAGTAATTGCAATTGATTTAAATCCAATTAGTAGAACTTCAATATGGGCAGATATTACGATTGTAGATAATATTATCAGAACATTACCTGTAATGATTGTGATCGCTAAAAAATTAAAACATGTTGATAAGAAAGAATTGCAAAGCATTATTGATAATTTTAATAACAGAAAAAACATTATTCTATCTTTAGAAACTATAATTCGATATGTTAAAAGACAAAAAAAAGTTGCTTTCAAAATTGTAAAAAATTGAATTTAAACCTTATTATTATTTAAAAAAGCTTAAAAAGTTCTAAAATAATATTTTATATAGCTATAATTTTAAATATCAAGAAATATAATTTGAGCTCATACAACTATGGGTACAGAAAAAGATACGCAGCCTAATTACTTCAATATTTTGAATGATAAAAAACCAATCGTTGTAAGAAGATGCTTCTTAGAAGACTTAGAAGGCGTTATCGAAGTAAATGAAAAAGAATTACCCGAAGATTATCCTTATTTTTTTTACAAAAACATATTAGATAATTATCCAGAACCCTTTCAAGTTGCTTGTAATAGCAACGGAAAAATTATTGGATATATAATGTGGAGGGTTGAACGAGCTCCCGCGATAAATAGTTTGAAATTGATGAATAAAGGACATCTAGTCTCAATAGCAGTTTTACAGAGCTATAGGAGGTCAGGTATAGCAGCAATTTTGTTAACAAACTCTATGAAAAAATTACACAATTACAAAATAGACAAGTTTGTCTTAGAAGTAAGAGTGAGTAATTATATTGCTATTAATTTATACAAAAAATTTAATTTTACCGCCAATAGCATAAAAGAAAAATATTATCGAGACGGGGAGAATGCGTATTATATGACCCTAAAAGCCTAATTTTCTTGTCTGAAAGATTCTTCTAATCCTTTTATTAAACAAGTGAGCATTTCATTTATCGGGACTTTTACACCTATTTTTTTTGCTAAACTTACAATTCTACCATTAAGAAAGTCAATTTCTGTAAGATTTCCTTTTAATATGTCTTGTAACATTGAATTTTTGTTATTATAGGTTTTTTCGGCAACAGAATGCATTAACCTAACATAATCCTTATCAGAAAGTTCGATGTATTTTAACTTAGCTACTTCTAAAGCCTCTTTAACCGCTGTTTTCATTATTTGTTTCAATTTCTCATTCTCTAAAAGTTTTCCATTATTTAAACGAGTCAATGCCCCTAACGCGTTAATTCCAATGTTTACAAATGCTTTTTCCCACGTATACTTAATAATGTCATCAACAATTTCAGTTTCTAAACCTCCCGCGTCTAGACGATTTTTTAACATGTTTAATTTTACATAACCACTCTTATAACGACTATCATTTTGTTTTTGGGATTTTAAATAGACAAACCCCATATTTGTAAATCCTACGCCTGTATGATACACGCGACCATATTCTTTCAGTAATGCACCATGCGAAGTAATTATTCTTATAATTTTATTTTCATCGCAATATTTCTTCACTAATTCCTCGTTACCGATACCATTCTGTAGAATTATTAACCAATTACTCGAATCAATCAATTTTTTATATTGAATCATCGCGCTCTCGCTATCGTATGTTTTAGTAGTTAAAAACAAATAGTCTAATTTGTATTTCTTCTCATTTGTTGATTTTTTAGTAAAATCTTCAGCATTCTCGAAAGCTTTAATATTAGTTAGCGTTATATTACCTTTATCTTTGTATATCTTTATTCCATGCTTATTTATTACCTTAGCATGGCCCCTTCTACAAAAAAAATTAATCTCTAATGGGTTAGCATCAGTATGAGCAGAAGCAAGACATCCTCCGAATAAACTACCAATAGATCCTGGACCAATGAAACCAATTCTTAATAAGTTGCGATTCAATTCTTAACAACCTCTTCTAGCAACAGCATCTATTATGCTTACTCACAAGTTAAATTTGTGTTTTAATTTAAAAATTTATCTAAACCTGTTTGTCCTCTTGAATAAGTACCAGATTTTTTCTTTATATCTAAAATTCTAACTTGCTTAGGTTCTTTTCTGGGATTTTGATTTAACTCTCGCATCATCATTAAAGAATTTTTAGTAGCATATCCCGAAAAATGATTGTTAAAATAAATCCCCACTCTATCAACTTTTTGAATTACATCTCTTATTGAAATTGCCCATTTTTTAATCTCCTCTTCTTTGAAACAATAATTAAACCATATTTTTTGCCCATAACCATGAAACCTAATATACGCAAATTTTGGATTTGTAACATCCATTCTAGGAGGCAATAATGGCTCAATAACGGCACAATATGTAAGAGATTTTCTTTTTAAATACTTAAAAACTCCGTCATCCATCCAAGATTCGTGCCTAAATTCTATAATCAAATTATAACCCTCTTGTTCTGGATTACTAGGCCAATTTTGAATAAAATCTTTTAAATTATCGAAATGCTCCTCTTTATTAAAGCTTGGTGGTAATTGTATTAAAAACCCTAATAACTTTTTGGATTCTATTAAAGGACTCATCGCTTCTAAAAAATAATTCAAATCGTTTAAACATAAACTAATATCTAACTTATATTCGTGAGTAATCTTTCTGTTAAGCTTCGCCGTAAACAAGAAATCTGAGGGGGTCTTGTCTCTCCAGCGGGCTACGATAGATTTCGAAGGAACATTGTAAAAAGTAGTATTAACTTCGTTTGTGTAAAATATTTCCGAATAAAATGAAAGAAAATCCTCTTTTTTCAAACTCTTAGGATAAAATGGCCCTACCCACTCATCATAACCCCATCCCGAAGTTCCTATCAAAATCTTCTTTTCCATTATTAATAAACATAAAAATTGATTTGTATTAATCAGATACTTAGGTTCTTAAGATATTTTAAGCAAACCTTTTAATGTTACTCACTTTTTTTAAAAAAACCCATAACTGAATTTTTAATTTCTTAATCCTTTTTAGAATTTTATTTAACTATGAGTTTTCCAATATAACTATCGTTAAAAAAATTATTAAACTTCTGCTTATTAATCCATTGTGATATTATTTTTAGTCAAATGAAAGACCGCTCCTTCTTTTTAAAGTTTATGAATTCCTACCATAAAATTTTTAATTAAGAAATTACTCTAATATTTCGTCGATGGATTTTTAATTTGTGATCTAAATTTATCCCTATTAACATCGTCGCGTTATTGGCTGAGAAAAATATCTCATCGTTTAACGATGAAATACCATCAATAACAGGTACCGGCCTCATGGAAGTTCATCAGAAGTGACTTCGGTCAAAATGCCTGATGCTACAGGAAATGAGTGCCTAAAGCGACCAACTCCTCGGTTGTTTAAGGGTTCCGGACCAAGCACGAACAGAAACGAACAACAAATAACAGAAACGAACAAAAACTTAACTGAAACGAACAAAAACGAAAAGCGTGCTCATAAGAACATACTCCCCATAGATATAATATAGAATATTTTCGTCTCAATTAAAATTTCAATTTTCAAATATATATAGTCTCTGAATACACAAGTCTTTTCACAAGCAATCTGAATCTTTCCTCAAGTAGACGCCAATACGCCAACGCTATTTGGTGGATATCTTGGCTTGGGCACCGATGAAGAGCGTGACAAGCTGCGATAAGCTCGGGTTAGTCGCACGTAGACGTTGACCCCGAGATTCTCGAATCGGACATCCGCTTGCGGCCCAATAATCCGCAAGATTCCCGTCAGGGAAAGGGAACCCTGGGAAGTAAAACATTTTAGTACCAGGAGGAAAAGAAAACAATC
>DAOUUT010000014.1 GCA_030668025.1 Promethearchaeota archaeon | reverse complement strand
GGTCTTTTATTCTATTCCTTCCTAAAAAACATTTCCTAAGATTAATACGATTTTTTCTTTACTTTAAGTTTATATTTACAGTGAGAATTACTATTATCAACAATACACTCCTTAATTTCAGTCTCAAATTGAAACTCTGGACATAGACTCGTCAAAAAACTCCTCGTATAAGGAAGACATATGCTCTCTTGAATATTTTTTGCGCTTGTAGGGTTCCTTTTTCCGCCAATTGGACAAAATTTCTTTGAATGTTTTAATTGAATAAGATATGTGTTCTCATCTATTTTTTTAATTGAAGTTGAGGCACCTAACGCTTTATATGATGTTTCTAAAGCAGTTGTTAAATCGTTAATACCTTTTTCTTTATATAAAGCGGCTAATTTTGCTCCCAATTTTGTGCTAACGGCCCGTGGGAGGTTTTCTCCGCCAACATCAATCATCTCGTTTACATATGCGTGAAAAAATTTTAAAGCATCTTTTACCATTTAAATCAACCTAAATGACTTTTCCTAATTTATAACTAAAATTGTAGTCAAACAAACCTTAACTCTAAATTAAAAGTTAAATAAATCGTATATAAATTTAAGCATGTTTGTAAGTATTACTCCTTATTCAAAAAAAAACGCAAAAGTCTATCTTTATCTTCTTCAGCATAATCAATTCCAATTCTTTTTCCCAATAAGATTTGTTTATCATCGATCTTTTCACCTTCGGTAAAAAAGAGTGCTGAGTTTTCAGCGCAAGAATCTATGCTATTAAACATCTCCTTAGATATTTTCATAGCTATACAAAGCTTGCTTGGACCATCCATTAAATTTTTATAATCCTTGCCAACTTTAACTTTCCGATTATCTTTCATTAATTCAATTCCATCAATTGGATACAAATTTCTTATGAATATAGAACACGGAAATCCTTCTGGTTCAGTGATAACGTTAAGGCAGAAATATGTGCCATAGATATAATAAACGTAAAGAGTACCAGGTTTCATGTACATTATTTTTGTTTTCTCAGTTTTTTTAAAATTATAGCAGTGACACGCTTTATCCTTTGGGCCTAAATAGGCTTCTACCTCAATTACCTTTCCAATCATTCTTCCTTTCGCTGTTTTTCTTACGAGATATTTTCCTAAGAGATCCTTACCTACTTCGACAGTATCTCTTGAAAAGAAGTCTGTTGTTAGTCTTTTAAATTCGCTCAAATCGGAATCAGCTCTACAAATTTGTAAAATTAAACTTTTATATATTTTAAAGACCTTCTTAATGTAATAAAAGATTTTAATAAAAGATTATTAACTTGAGATTTAATGAACGCTCCAGAAAGAGTTTTAACTACTATTGAGCACAAAGAACCGGATCGAGTTCCTGCTTTTGAAAGTGCTTTTACAAACAATACTATAATAAAACATTATGGTGTAAATCCTAGCGGTGGTCGTGGATACAAAAACATCTATAAATTTTTTAGTAAAGTAGGAATAGATTTAGTTCTTAGTTATGTAAGTGTATTTCCCCGAAAAATGTTTAAGGGAGGATATATCGATGAATATGGTAGAATAATGAAATACCAATATGCTAAAGACAAAACTATGATCTTAGCTTACCACGGAGGGCACTTTGGGTCGTTTGAGGATTACGAAAGCTGGGAACAGCCAGACCCGAATTTAAAATTTCGAATGGATCAATTTCTATCAGGAAGAAGTGCTCAAAAAGAAATGGATGACGCTGTTTTTTCTATCCCTTCAACTGGTGCTCTTATGGAATGTGCTTGGGAGGGTTTTGGAATGGAAACCTTTTCACGAATTGCAGGACGCGATAAACAAATGAAAAGGATATTCGACGATCGAGGAGCGTTTACAGTAGAGTTGGTAAAAATCTTAGCTGAAAACGAAGCTAAAATGGTGTTGTTATGGGACGATTACGGATTTAAGAACGGACTATTCATGAGACCAAGTTTATATCGAAAACATATATTTCCATGGTTAAAACAAATATGTGAGACCGCTCATAAGTATGATTGCAAGATTCTTTTACATTCAGATGGAGATTTAATGGAAATTTTTGAGGACATTATAAAATGCGGAGTTGATGCGCTCAATCCCATCGAATCTACTACTGCTAACCCAGATTATGATATATTTAAATTAAACGAAAAATATGGCGATAAAATTACCTTTGTTGGCAATTTAAGCCCTATCATGCTAGCATTGGGAGAGATTTCTGAAATTGAAGATTACGCTAAAAAATTAATACGAGAGTTAGCACCAGGTGGAGGATATATTTTCAGTTCAGGACATAGTATACATCCAGCAGTTACAGTTGATAGATTTGAAGCTATGCAAAATATTAAGAGAAAATACGGGACTTATCCTATAAATATTCCTGATTAATTCTTAAAAGTAATTTTTTTTTTAATTTTTAAAAAATGATTTTTTCTAAATATATTCGTTTCCGGAGCATTCGTACGAGTTGTTCATCTACATGAGCTAACTCTATACGTTCAGCAATAATAACTTTTGAATTTTTAAAGCTCTCCCACTTAGTGAATTGCTTTTGTAATTCATCTTGTTCATTTAAAATTCTCAAAGTTAATAAACTTAGACCATGTTTTTCAGCTATTTGATGAGCTGTAATTAAAGATCGTTGAGCTTCGTTTAAGTCCAAGGTAATCAATTCTAATTTAGCCTGGAATAAGTATATTTCAACCAATAACCAATATGAATGAACTTTTTCATTCTTGCTTGCAATCTCTATTATTTTGTTTACATACGGTTGTATCATATCGAGCAATTTCAGATCATTAGTATCTTGTAGATTGATTAAGAGTAAATCACAGAGTTCGAGCAATGCAGCAATATAAACGCCAAAATTTATAATCTCTTCATTTATTATTTGCTCTAACAAGTTTTTAGCTTTAGTAAAATTAAATACTTGGGGATCTTTTTTAAGTATTAGGGCTTTATCAAATTTATATAATAGATTAACTAATTTTTGATTTTTTTCTTTTTTATATATTTGTTTTAAACGATTGAAATAGAAATATGTTTGTTTAAAATCACACTTTTCAAGTGTTAAAAGAATTAAACTATCGAGAACACCGCAAATGCGAAGAGGATCTCCGATTTCTTCAAACATAGCTAAGCTTCTTTCAAAATATCTTAAAGCACGATTAATTTCCCCCTTTTGCCGATATATAGATCCAAGAAACTGAAGAGATCCACTGAAATGTAATTTATTATTAGTTTGTTTATACAACTTATTAGCTATCTTTATTTGTTTAATACTATTATCTAACTCACCCTTCTCATAATATATCGAAGCAAGATTGGCAAAACTCCATGCGGCGATTTTTTGATTTTGCATTATTTTTGCTATTTCAAGACTACGGTTTATATATAATAATGCACGATCAAATTCACCTTTAGTATTATAATAAAGCCCATGTAACATAAGACAACGGAAAATTATTTGCTTATCACCTGTTTCTTTTCCCAATTTTAAACCCTGTTCTAAATATTTAAGTGTTAGATCTGATTCTCCTTTATCCCAGTAGGCTATACATCTAACCCAAACTATCCAAGCCACCCTTTTTTTAATCTCTAATAAAGATTTATCAGTGAGAGTTTCAAGCAATCTTTCACCTTGTTCAATGACATCAAGCGTATCATCTAATCTCCTGAGCCAATATAAAGCTTTAGCTTTGAGAATAAAAGCATCAACTAAATGTAATTTTTTTCCAAGTTTTTGACTTTCTTGAGAAATTCGTTCTGCAAGATTAAGAACTTCATTATATCTTCCTAACATCACCATAACTGAACCCTTAAGGAGATCACATGAAAGCCGATCAAATGGAGAAGGATCTTCCTTTAGTTCGAGATCAAGTATGATTTGAAGAGCATCTTCATATTTCCCTTCTTCATTAAGTTTTTGGGCTAATAGAAATTCTTCATTTTTAGAAATCTGCATAAATCAAAAAATCGTAATGGAATTTGAATTCTAAAAGAATTTTAGAATAATAAAAAATAAGATTAATTAAATATATAACAATTATTCTTTTAAGATTAGCAATCAGATATAATTTAGACTATTTACTCTTTAAAGACATATCTTTTTTCAATTCGAATATTGCTTTCAGTGGTAATGAAGCATCTAAGTAAACGTAAGCATTATTTGTATTTAATTCTTGTTCTCTTGCGAGTTTTTCTAATTTTAGAATATATTCTAAGCGGAGATCTAAAAATTGCTCGAAATGATCCTCGTCAAAATACATAACATTAAACCAGGGTTCATTTTTTCCTGATAAATAGGTATTATAAATATGTTTTGCTTTATTGATATCCTCTAATTGACCTTCAAATATATTTAATAAGGGATTTAGAAGGTCTAGCAATTTTTGCTGATTGTAAATATAATTTCGATAATTTCTAATTTGTGATTCGTAAAATTTGCGAAGCTCTTCATAACTTTTTGGAATTCCTGTTTGTTCAACTTCAAGGTTTAATCTACTCCTATATTTCTTATTAATATGGTAAAATTTGGGAGGAATTTTCTCACCGTCTCTCGCTCCAATTTTACCTCGCCTTGATAAAAGAAGATTATCTTCTTCCATTCCCTTTAGTACTCTGGATACCGTAGACTTACTTTGTTCTACTAAATGAGTAATCTCAGTAACATTTAATTCGTGAAAAATCCCAAGAATTTCCCAAATCTCATAACGAAGCGCATGTTTATCGATTAAATTTGACCAATCTTCCTCCAAAATAGCATCGGTATAATACATGTGCTTAACGGTCAAATTTGTTGAATTTTTTCCACTATTATCTTTATTCATTTTATTCATTTTAAGTTATGTTTCTCTTTCTATTTTTATAATGTAAAAATAATGAAATACAATCTATTAAGTGATAATAAAACGGCGATTTTTTTTCATTAATAAAAATATTGATTATCTATATATAAGAAACCGATCATAACATTTAAATATTAAGCCTTCCCATTCATTATATGTAATGAGCCGTTTCATAATAGGTTATTAATGAGACGGACGAAATTCAATGTTTTATACAACACAAATTATATTATAAATACTTAGAAAAAGAGGTAATAAAAATGAATTTTAAAGTAAAGTATATATTTATTTTCAATGCTGTCTTAGCATTATTCTTTGGTCTAGGTTTCATGTTTATTCCTGAAATCTTGATGACTATGATAGGATTCTCTGACGAAGCTGATGGACCTACTGCTTTTAGATTTTTTGGAATTCTAGTTTTTGGAATCAGTATTCTTACATTTGCTGTTAGGAATGAAGATACTTCCTCAGTAAGGCGATCTATAATCCTCTTCCTGTTTATAGCATATGTTCTCATGGTTGTATTTCATTTCATTTTCTGTGATCTATCAAATCTAATGCTTTGGTTTGTCATAGTTATTCATACTATACTTGCTATAGCTTATGGATATTTTTTGTTTAAAAAATGATAAAATAGAAATAGAAAAAAGAATGATTTAAGACAGGTACATTTTTAATTAAAAAATAGAAGTGGAGGAATAAGTCTAGATGATTAGCTTCTCAAAAACCACACCTAAACCAATACTCCTCCATTCTATATATCTTTTTTTTATATAATAAATATGTTGATAAATTGATAATATCAATTCTTTTTATTAACTAATTCTTCTTTAAGGAAAGATTCTAGCTCAGAATTACATGCAATAAATGGAAATTTTTCGTTTATTGATAATTGCTGATCAATTTCAGAACCATCAAGAGAGAAAAATTTACCCTTTGCTTCTCGTAATATTAAAAGACCAGCAGCAACATCAACTAATCTATTAGAGTCGCGTAAATTAATAAAAGCTTCCATACTACCCTTGGCAACTTGACACAAGGTTAAAGCACTACTCCCAAGTATTCTAATGCGATAGAATCGTTCAATAATTGGTTTTAATCTTGCGATAGATGTAAGAGCGGTTTTCTCTGGAAGATTGAGCTCAAAAAAACAATTATCTGTAAGGTTCAGATTTGAAACGTGAATTTTTTTATCGTTTAAAAACGCCCCTTCTCCTTTAACAGCCCAATAAATGTCTTTTGAAACTAAATCTAATACCACAGCTTTTTTTATGTCCTTTATACTCTTACCTATAGCATAGGCTATTGATATAGAACAGTACGGGATTCCTCTTACTGCATTATTAGAACCATCAACAGGATCGATAATTAGAACATTTTGGCTTTTATTTGCTTTTTCTTTATTCCCTATGTATTTTTCTCCTATTTCTTCGCTAATTAACAATAGATTTACATTCTCATTTTCTAAAGTGTCAATAACGATATTTTCCGCAATAAGGTCTATTTGCATTGAAATGTCCCCACCTGCGCCCCTCTGAGATTTTTCTGCCGCCTTTTTTGAGCCTAAGAGGGGATGGATGGCATCATATACATTTATAGCAATTTGCTTCAATAGATCAATATTAAGTTCCATAATAACCAATTAAAAGTTTGATTAAATAATAAAATACAATTAGGTAAATATCTTTTATTAAGAGGATTGAATATGTCTTTCATGTTCTAAAATGTCTTTTAAGCTACTTAACTCAGTTACAATCATTTGAACAAAGCCATTTTCCAAGAGTAAATGTGGACCCTTTTTCAACTCTTTTTTTAAATAAAGCTTATCGATTTTTTCTAAAAGTAGCCATTCAGAAATTAAGATACCTTTTCTTTTTTCTTCGTCTACAAATTTGTTTGGTAGAATGTTATAGTTCTTTAATTCAAGAAAATTATTTTCTTCTTGCATTTCCAAGATAGCAAAGAAAGGCGGTTCTCCAAAGTGCTCCGAGATTTTAGAACTTAAACCTTCGTTGTTCGCTAAAGGAACGGCGATTTTTATAACTTCTTTTGGTAGAGTTTGAGAAATAATAATGATTCTAAAGATTTGAGGGAATCCTGCTTGGATTTTATCTGATAATGCATTTTTCAACGACTGAATTTGATGCAAATGAAGTTCTTTATTTAAAATTAATACAACTTCTAAAAAAATATATCGGCCGTAAGATCTAATTTCAAGGTTTTCAATCTCTTTAACATTTGGAAAGTTTTTAATCGCGTTATAAAGTTCATTTCTCTTGTCAAAATCGATAATAGCGTCTAATAATATTTTAGTAGAAGTCAAGAAAATATCGTATCCGCCTTTAATAATTAGTAAAGCAATAATTAGACTAATTATTGAATCTAGAAAATTTACGCCGAATAAAGCGCCAATAAAACCGATTATCACTGAAGACGAGATAAGGTTATCGTAGAATTTTTCGCTTGCTTGAGATTGAATTATTGGGGAGTTTGTCTGTTTTCCGATTATCCTTAAATATAAGGTTGTGGAGAACGAAATAATTAATGAAATGATTAAGAAAATAAAAATAGCCGGAGAGGTTATTATTTGTTTTGGAAGTCCAACAAAGTGAGAGTAAATTTCGGAGAACGAAATAATAATTACATTATATGCCGTAAAAAATATAACTAGAGATATAATTAAGCTGATTATATTTTCTATTTTGTAATATCCATAAGGAAATTTTTCATTTGGTTTTCTTTTTGCGTAAATGATTCCAACTAAAGCAGCAAACACCATAATTATATCTGTAAGATTATCAAAAGCATCCGCTCGAAGCGCCAAACTACCGCTTAAATCGGCAAAAATTAACTTAAAAATAAATAGACCTAAATTTACAACTAATAACACAGAATTTACGAAAATTGGTTTAGTGTAAAATTTTTTACTTTTATCTGCTTCGTTCATTTATCTACAACAACTTTTTGAATCATATATATATCTAAGTAATTGTTATTTTAATTATCTTATTACGGATTAAATAGATTTTGGCATTTACATTTGAGTAATTTAATAATTTAATAGCCATTTTAGAACGTAATTATTTTTAGGATAAAAAGAAACACATCTCTGTTTCATGTTTAATTAATTCTTACATTTTTATGATGAAACTATTTCTTTCGTTATTTCATTACCGGGTTTAACCATCCTAAAACAATACAAAAGGAATAAAACGAAAAAAATAAAAGAAATTAATGTAATAATGTCTTGAAGCATTATACCGATGTTTATAAAATCGGCATAAACCAATAATGGCCAAAATGGTGCTACAAGAGGTATACTTATCATAAGAGAGAATACGACTTGTTTTCCTATAATTAAATCATGGAAAAACCCAGTTAAAACATAGATTATCCCAATTATGAAATAGGCAATTATTATGGAAATAAATTTATGTTTATTAACAAACTGAATAAGATTTTCTAACTCTTTTTTCACTTGAATTTTTCCTTGATTTTTTGCTTTATATTGAAATAATCTAATTATGTAAATAATTAATGCTCCCATGAAACACCACACGCATATCATAGTTTCCAATAATCCAGGCATACTAGTACTTCGAAAGAAAGGATTAAAAGCGAGAGGAAAAAAAGGCTGAATATCCGTGTAAATAGGGGAATCGAGTAAAATGTGAATATATATTCCAGAAAGAGAGGCAACCAAGATTTTTTTAAACGATACATCTTGTTCTAACTTGAAAAACCACATTAAAGGAGAAAAATATCTTCTAATTTTGCTCATTACCACCGTCAAGAGAAGTGCAACAATAGTCCCTCCTAAAAAACTGTGGAAAAAACCATGAAGAGGATAATCTAAGTTAAAAAATAAGACAAAAAAGGGTTCTAAATCAACAATTATGCTAGCAATTAAGAATGTAGGAAAATCAATGAAATTAAGAAACAACAATCCAATCGTTAATCCTGGGCCTAAATGATATGGGGTAAAAGGCACAATAATAATTTATTCCTTTAATATTTAAATTCTTATAATGGAATATCTCTAGATTATAAAAATAAGTTTGATTATATTAACTCAATTTCAACTAAAACTGATTCTGGAATCTGGATCTTCATAATAAGATGCATCGAGCGCTCGTTTGCAATTATCTCAAAAAGGCGTTTGTGGATTCTCATTTCAAACTTCGCCCAAGTCGCAGTTCCTTGACCAGAAGGCGCTTTTAAGACTGGTACGCGTAATCTCTTTGTAGGTAAGGGAATTGGTCCAAGTTTTCTAATGCCTTGATTTTTACATACACTTTCTATTTGTTCGCATACACCTTTTAGCGCTGGAAGCTTCGTAGAAGAAAGCCTAATTCTTGCTCGTTGCATTTTTTAAAAACAATTTTTAATTGTAGTAATTAGAGTTAGAAATTATTAAAATTAAATAAATTTTATCATTCATACCTCAAAACAAGATTTCATTCAATCAAGAACTTAACATCTATTGCAAAAAAAGTTAATGCTAAATTAATTATTTTTACTTCCTTTTTGTTCTATTTTACTTAGTAATATTAAACTTAGGATGCTTAATTGAGTTTTTAAAGAGGCTTTTCTCCCCCATTTTTTATAAATGCCTTTGAGTAATAGCGTTATCACAATTATAGTTCCTACGAGAGCTATCCAAACAGTCAAAGCGTTTAATTGATTAAAAAATAAAAAATACAATGGATCATGTGCTAAATAAATAGTAAAAGAGTAAAAAGAGTAATAATAGAGAAATCTATAACTTTTTTTTGGTTTAATAATTTCAAATTCTTCATTAAATATAAGTATAGAAAGAAAAATTAGAAAAAAACCAATAGAGAAAACTAGCGAAGAAAAGGTTCTACGATATACAATATCCGGAAAACGAAAAATGAAACCAAATGACACTAAAAATATCCCAATTAACAATAAGGGCGTTATAAACACATATTTTATCGCATGTTTCCTTTTCTCTTGATCGATAATATTGTTAACCTTAATAAATGAATCTCCCACTACAGTTCCAATGAGAAATATAGAAAAGTAAGACAAGATTGTAAATTGCTCTAAAGGATGGAATAAAATATAGAATAATAGCCCATAAAGATTAGTTTGTCCATCATAGGGTAGCAACAAGATTGAAATAAATTGATTACCAACTAGTAATACAATTCCAACCAAAATCCTAAGTGTTTTTGATGTATTTAAGAAAAACCACCCCAATAAGAGCGAAATCGCGATTGTTTGTAAAACATTCCACGCCCAAATCCAAGTAAGATCGTTAATACCAAAAGCTATTACTGTATTATAGAGCAAAGCTACTATCAATAATAACGAAGCTCTCATAAGGTATATATTTTTAACTTTACGCATAGTAAGTCCATTTGAATCTTCTATATTTGATACTTTCCTTTTATAAGATAAAATAGCACTGAATCCTGAAATAAACATAAATCCTGTAGCTGCTATAGGCGCTAAAAATGCAAACAACATATGTACTAACCATCTATCCTCGGGTCTAACCCACCAATCTAATAGGTGTCCAAGAATCATAAGAAGTATGCATAATCCGCGAATTGTATCAACACTCTTAATTCTTTTCATTATAAGCAACTTGTTTTTAAAAATTAATAATAAGGATATCCTTCTTTTCCTATTTAATAGTTATTAATAAAAAAAGTTAATGAAAGTTCCACAAGATAGTTAGAAAATATGTATTTTTTCAAACCAATAAACTCTTTTAAAGAAATTTAAGAAAGCCCTAAAAGAAATTTATTTCCAAGATTCACATTTTTAAGATATTTTTTAGCTATTTCTAAGCATTTTATTGCCTGTTTTCTTGGAGTTATTGGTAAATCCTTCATTTGATAGTCTCCGTGGAAAATCAGCAAGCTATAAGGAATCGTATCGTTAATTTCACTAATAAATTTTGCAATTAGTTCCACTTCTTCGTGGTTTACATAACCTGGAACTAATAATGTACATGCACTTAATTCATACGTTTTTTTTCGTGTTCCAAAGTAATTTTTCGCTAAAAACTTAAAGTTATCAAGGGTCCTTGTATTGCTGACTCCACATAAAGCTAAGTTTAATTTCTCATGAAAACATTTTAAATCGAATTTAACATTTCCTCCAGAGGCTATGGCAATTTGCATGCATTTCTCAACTAAGTCTGGGTTTCCGCTACCATTCCATTCCCAACATACTTTAAATTTTCGATTTTTTCCTTCATTTTTGATTTTTTCGAGAATCATGCTTGCTAAATTAATTGAAAAAGGCAGTTGTGCTTCAGGAGTCCCCCCAAAATAACATATACATGTGATTTTTTTATTTTTATAGATTTGGTTCGCTAAGGTCTCGACATCAATCAAATAATTATTAGAAAAAGATTTATGGGAAGCATTTTGGCAAAATAAGCAATTAAAAGTGCAACCGTAAAGAAACGCGGCGTACGAATATGTATCTAATTCCGAGTTACAAAACCATGCATTACAGCAATTAGTTGGTATTCGATCAAGGTACCCGTGAATATAACCTCTTGTTCTAGAAGGTAAGGGCAACTTCCCACTTTGACTTTTTGGTATATTTCGCAACCCACAATAGCTTAAATCATTTTTAGAAAGAATACATTCGTTAACGCAAAGGTTACATTTTAATTTAGCATCCTTATCATCTGCTTTTGGAGGTTTGGATGGCAAATCTACTAAATTTCTAACTTGTTTATGAACAGCTAAAATATGCGGCTCAACGACTTCCCAATTTTTGTTTAGAACGCAATCTCGACATACTTGAAGCACATCAGAGATAAACTTGCCTGTTTTTCCACAAAATATGCAAGTTCCCATATCTTCTCACCGCTTTTTTAATAATAAGTAAGTCTGACCCGCTTTTTGAGCAGGATTCTTTTTAATCATAAATCCATCAAAACCGCTATTATTAAAAGAAGATTTAAATATTTCTAATTCCTTTTCGTCTTTTGGGTAAAATTCGATTATTATTCTTCCTTTTGGTTTCAAAATTTTTTTCAAATACATTGCTGTATTATTAACAGTTTTATATTTATCTCGAATTGTTTCTGATCCATAAATTATAAAATTGTAAGCAGAAATTGAAATAATATGATTGATTGAAGCCTTTCTTAAAGGTAAATTGTTAATATCAGCTAATATAAGCTCTAGATTTTTTTTATTTTCTGAGATTTTTTTTTTAGTTTTTGCTTTCGAGAGCATATCGATTAGAATATCGATACCAACAACTCGATGCCTACTATCCACTAAAATTTCCGAAGAAAAGCCTGAGCCACAACCCAAATCCATAATAATGTAATGATTACCATCTAAAACGTTGTAATTACCGAGATTATCCAACTTATCATCGCGTAAATACTGTAAACATAATAAGGTTGCCTTTTTTTGATTTCTTTCCATCCATGTTGAATTATCGTATTCTACTGAATTATCACCGATGTAGGAATCTGGAAATTTGGGCGTACTTTCGCGATTTGACATAAAAAAAAGATTTCAATATTAAAAGATGCTAAAAAGTATACATATATAAATTATTAAATAAGTAGATAAAATATATATGTAGTCATAAGAATAAGTTAAATACCAAATTAAAAAAAAAAGGTTATATTAAAAACAATCGAGGTTAAACATGTCAGAAAAAAATACCATCCTAATTTGTGACGATGAGCCAGATATCGTCAATCTTACTAAAAGATTTGTACAACTTGATAGTTTTAAGACACTTACTTGTAGCAATGGAAAAGAATGCTTAAAAAGTCTAGAAGAAAAACACGAGGAGATCGTCCTAATACTTTTAGACGTTATGATGCCTGGCATCTCAGGATTTGAGGTGCTCCGAAACATAAGATCGAAGGATACTTATAAGGATATTCGAGTTGTTCTTTTCACAGTTAAGAGTTTTAAGGAAGATATTGAAAAAGGTAAAGAATTAGGCGCAGATGGATACATTACCAAACCTTTTTCGGGTAATGAACTTCGTGATTACATAAAAAAAGTTTTAAATAGATAGTAACTAAAACCATTAAATTCTGATTTAAGTATGTAAAATACCTATTTCAAAAGTTCTAATCAACTTAAAATCAAACTATTTTTAAATAACTATTTATAAGTTAATTTTCTTGATACTATCAGTAAATTAGCTAAAATTATATACCTTTTATAAATAAACAAATAAACCATTTAATTGTTAGAATTAAATTATACTAACATAAATCTGGGTTCTAAATGTCAGTAGTAGCAAAAAAGATTCTCATAGTCGACGACGAAGAAGATATCGTTAATTTAACAGAGAAGTTTTTACAACTTGAGAATTACGAAACTATTACGTGTAGTAATGGAAGTGAAGCGTTACAGATCATGGAAGAAAAATATGAGGATATCGCACTAGTACTTTTAGATATTATGATGCCAAACCTTAGTGGTTACGAGGTACTAAAATCCATTAAATCCAACGAAAAATTTAACCATGTCCTTGTAGTTCTTTTTACTGTGAAAAATTTTTTTAAAGATATTAAAAAAGGTAAAGATCTCGGTGCGGATGGTTATTTAGTTAAAGCAATTTCTGGAAACGAAATTATAACCTATATAACAAATTTACTTGAGAGAAAAAAAAAAGAAACTAATTAATTACTTCTTTATTGTATTAAAATTATTCTCGAGAAATCGATGCTTATTACATAAATAAGATTAAAATTGATGAATAATTTTCTTAAGTATTATAAATCTTTAATTAGAGTTAGGGTATTATGGTTGATCCGTTTACGGTTACATTAGGTATTATTTTAGTTTTAATCGCAACTCCTATGTTTAATTTAGCGCTAGTATTCCAGAAGATGGGCTTACAACAAGGTCCAGAAATCAGTTTCGATAAAGGATTTAAAGGAATACTAAAATCATTTAAAGAAATTGCAAAAAACAAGTGGTGGCTTTTAGGCGCTATTTTGGGTATAGTTGGCTGGTTTCCGTACATAATGTCAATAGGATTAGTTGGATTTATGGTAGCGGAGCCAATTAACAGTATGGGTATTATCATTGTAGTTATTGCCGCAAACCGTATCTTAGGTGAAAATGTTACTTGGTATGAGTTTCTCGCAATATTAACATTAGCAGTTTCCCCTATATTAATTGCTTTTGCAGGAATTTCAGAAGTTGCCATTGATTTATACGAGATGGTCATCCCATTAACCATTTTTTTGATAATAACTTTTTCTATTACCATTGGTAGCTTTATATATTCTCAAAAGAAAAGAGGCACGAAACTTGAAGGTTTTCTTGTTATGTTAACCGGTTCTTTTTTTTTAGCCATTGGAGGAGTCTTCACAAACATATTAGCTCAAGCTATATTGCAAGCAAACATACAACTTACTTGGTATTTTGGGATAGAAATATTTTTTGGAATATTTTGGTTTGATTACACTCATTTGTGGGTTTTTATTGGGTGGTGGGGCTTGGCGATTTGTAATATAGCTAGTTTTGCGTTTTATCAAAGTGCTTTCCAAAAAAGTAGAATGGCTGTAGTGTTTCCGATATTGGATTCAATTGGTTTATCAATACCGATAATTGCTGGAATCCTAGTCTTTAAACAAACATTCAATAATTATTTTCTATTTTTCTTAGCGATCGTTTTAATATTCATTGGAACATTTGTGCTCGGAAGATTTCAAGTAGATATTAAGACGATGGATGTCAAGAAATCCTCTACTTCTATTATAAAAGATGAGGCTACTAAAGATATATAATGAATGTGTTAATAAATCATCATCAGACGACAAGACATTAATTAATAATTATTAAGTCTTTTAATTTTCACTTTTTATTTTTAACTTCAGAATAAAACAATTTTGTAAGAAAAGCTAAAGAAATATCCATAAAAGTGGGACGACTACGATTAAAACAAGGCATAAAGATTTTCTAACCATATGAGCAACATGAACGCGCGGTTTTCTTCCTTCTTTATTTAATAATTTCGGAAATAAAGTATGGTTGTGTGGTTCTCGTTGATACCAATAAGCTGTTGACGACCAATCGTCTTTACGATGGTTATCGTGCCCGTGCTCGATTGTGACCGCTATTCTCTCATTGAAATAGATAGGGTCTTCAATATGATATCTATAATACGAGATTTTGCCCCACCAGTTTAGCCCTCCAGATTTAATTGTACCGTGATATGGAGCAGAATAGTTTTGGCGTTGTCCCCATGCTTGGTTTACATAATCTTCTGTGCCCGTTCCATGTAAAGTGGGTACGCCTTTTTCGACATCGTCGTCGATATATACCATGTCGTCTCCTTCGCCAGGCCAATTAAGATACCAAGGCATATATGTAATATTATCAATATCTAAATGACATCCAACAAATTGACCTTTACCTTTTGCTTCAAGGATTTTATAATTTTCCATAAGAGGATTATCGATATTACATCCATTATAACAGAATTTCTTTGGTCTCACCCTGTAAAACTTTTTTCCAGTTTCACTATCTTTCTTTTTAGGAGTTGTAGGATTCTCGCGGTGCCAGAGAGCGTGGAATCTTCCATAGTCCCTTTCGTTTTCGAATCTATCCTCGTAGATTTCGTAATCAATGTAGTAAAAAAATCTCATAGGTTTAGAAGCATCGTTTTCTATAGTTATTTTAAAACCGTTTGAAAATGGCATTGGCCACCAACAATTAAATCCTTTTCCCGATTGTGGACTCATCTGGAGTGGCAATGAAACAAAATTCTTGTGTTTGGCGTGACCTAAGCCGAAGAAATCACCAATTGGAACCTCTACGCTAGGTTTATCGTCTTGTTCATCGTCCCAATACAATCTAATTATAATATTTCTTAAATAATAACGGTCTTTACATTTTATTGTACACCATAAATGGGTTATACACCCAGCACAATCTTCTTTTCCAATTGTTACCTTTTCTCCAGGTTGAACATCGATCCAATCGTTATTTCCCCCCGTCTTGTCGTAACTTGAAATTCGCTTCCTCTTAACCGTATCAGGGTGAATTTTCGCAATATCACGTAAAGTAGATTCTCCTAATCGCATTGTGCTCGTTAATATTTGTTAGTTTATTATGTTTTTATTTCCAAATTTACTAATAATTATAGAAATTTATTAATTATCAAAAAAATTCTTAAATACTATTAAAATCTAACTCTACAAAAACATTTAAAACTTAATAAATATGTAGGAAGTGTGAATTAAATTGGTATTCGAAGCGTCAGATGATAAAATTTCTTTTATAAAACAATATTTCTCGGTTATTTTCTTAGTTGCTAATATTCTAGTTTTCGTATGGCAAATATTGGACCCACTAGGCCAAATGCACATTGAATATGCGTTTGTTCCTGCTGAATTTTTCGCTGGAGAAAAACTATGGACGATATTTACCTCAATGTTTATGCACGGAGATTTTATGCATATCCTCATGAACATGTGGTTTTTCATAGTAATAACTGACAATTGCGAGCATGCTATGGGGCATTTATTATATTTAGTTACATATATTCTCTCAGGGTTATTTGGTAGCTTTCTTCACGCATTGAGCACAATAATTATTCCCGTATGGGGTCCGATGTTATCTATTATTCCCTCATTAGGAGCTTCTGGAGCTATATTTGGACTTTTGGCAGTATATGCTATTCTTTATCCTGGTAATAAATTTAATCTTCTGGGTACAACAGGTGTGCGAAAAATAGGTGCTGGTTATTTCATAGTAACCTATTTTGTGGCGGAATTAACTTATGCTATAGTTTCGCTAATGGATCCCTTTAGCATTGGTCAGACAGCTCACTTTGCACATGTAGGTGGGTTCATTGCTGGAGCAATAATAGCAAGTGTATTTAAAGTAGTAAAAGGTACATCATATAAGAACAAGAAAAAATAGAAGTAATCAGAAATTTTTTAATAATTTTTTTATTTTCTTATTTCTTTATAAATTTAATATCAAATTTTTTAATAAGCTTGAGTAATAAAAATGCGTACTAATATCGTTGTTATTGGTATGGGATACGTTGGTATTCCCATGGCTGCTCTGTTAGCTGATGTAGACGATTTCTATGTTACGGGTATTCAACGAAGGTCTCAAAGATCAAGTTGGAAAATTGATTGGCTTAACAAGGGTAAAAACCCTTTTGAAGGAGATGAGCCTGGCTTAGATTCGTTAATTGAAAGAGTAGTAAAAAATGGAAAATTTATAGTTACAGACAAATATAACCATGCTAAAAATGCGGATTATATTTTAATCGATGTACAAACGCCTGTAGACGACCAAAGAGCCCCAAGGTACGAATCATTAAAGGAAGTTTCTCAACAGATTTCAAAACACATGAAAAAGGGTGTTACAGTCATACTTGAATCTACAGTCGCACCTGGAACGACAGATAATGTTGTACAAACTATTTTAGAAGAAGGAAGTGGTTTAAAAAGGGGAAGGGATTTCTATCTTGTTTTTTCGTTTGAGCGTGTAATGCCTGGTAAGTTATTGGAGTATATCATAAATTTTCCTAGAGTAATTGGCGGGGGATGTAAAGAAGCCAACGATAATGCTATGTATTTGTACGGGAAGGTTGTTAAAAAGGAACTTCAAATAACAGACACCCTTACGGCAGAGTTAACTAAATGTATAGAGAATGCATACCGAGACGTAAATATTGCATTTGCAAACGAGATGGCGTTATTAAGCGAAGATTTTAATCGAAATATATTCGAAATTATAGAATTAATAAATCATCGCCACGACAGAATGATGCATTACCCCGGTTCAGGCGTAGGAGGACATTGTCTTACAAAAGATCCTTGGCTTCTATTGTACGGATTTAATAAATATACCGAAAGAATTAACGAATCTAAAATGAAGATAATTCCTAACTCAAGAAATTTGAACGATTATATGCCGTATCATATGGTCGAGTTAATGGAAAGTGTATTCAGAGATTCCCATAGGTTAGTAGACAATATTAAAATAGCACTTTTAGGGGTCTCGTATAAAGCAGATACCGATGACACGCGAAATACTCCGACAGAAAATGTCATTAGAGCCCTAAAAAGTAGATATCATTCTCATAATATCATCTACATTGCTCACGATCCCTATGTAAAGTCGCGCGATTATAATCTTACTGAATTAACCAAAGATTTCAACAAAGCTGTAACCGATGCTGATGTTTTGTTTTTCACTACAAATCATAAAGAATATTATGATATCGATCTTGCTGATTTAAAGAAGAAAGTAAGAACGCCGATTATTATAGACGGAAGGAACATATTTGATAAGAAAATAGTTGAAGAAAAAGGATTTATTTACAGAAAGATTGGAGAAGGGTCAAAAAAACCCTATTAATGTTTCTCTCTTTTTGTTTTTCAATAAAAAAGTAATAAGAAATTCTATCTCAAGTTCTTGCATAGAACTTATTGATTAAATCCTATCATTTAATGACTTAATCTTAGAGATTTTTATTTTATTTTTTTTTTTTTCCATTTTTTCTTTAGTCTTTTGCGTTTTTAAAGCTCTTAAGTACCACATAGTAAGTATCGATCAACTAGTTTCGTAGCAATTATCATCAAATCCAAAATCAAATTCATCTTCTTCCGACATGTGTTTTTCTCACTATTTAATTATTAAATTTATTATTAAATTTATAAAAATCAGGAGTATTAAGGGTGAGGTTTATAAAAAATAAAGTTACTGGGCAATTTTGTGATTTTTTATAATAATAAAAAGATCGATATTATGTAAAAATGTAAGAGTTAATCTCTAGTTCTTGCGGAACTAAGGAATAAAACCTATCGTTTTTGCTTTATTCCTCGAGATTTAGTTTATTTTTAGCTTTTCTTTTCTTTGCGTTTTTTTTTTAGATTACTTATACACGAAATTATTCCGTCAACGATGCCTCAGCCCGTACAAGAAGCTTCTTCGGCTACGGGTTTTTTAATTTTGTATTTCCATTCAGACATTTTGATTAATTTTTAGTTTATTAGTTATTTTGAATATAATTAAGCAATCTTAAAAGAGTATTTGTTATATTTAATAATTAAACGAGATTAATTTTCCATTTAAGTAAAAAATTTAAGTACTTCATTCATTTACATAACTATTAAAAAAAAATAAAATCAGTTAAAATTTGGATTGATAATGGGATTAAAAGATGAGATTTTAGAAATGAGGAAAAGCATGGAAAAAATGACTTCAGAGATACACGAGACAAATCTTGCTATTCGAGAATCCCTTCAATTGACTTCCGATACTATTAAAGAAATGAGCGAGAGTTTCACTAAAATGTTAGGAGAAACATTAAAAGCTATGCAAGACATGAAAGTTAAAGTCGATATTAGTGATAGTATTTACAACCTTGATGGTTTAATTCCGGATATTTTTAAAAAAAAATCAAAGAAATGAACGAACCATTTCAAAGAAGTTTAACAATTTATATATTTTCAACTCAATACTAATTAAACTACTGTAATTGCCTTTTTTTAAGAGCAAAATATAAGATCGTAAGAGATATTGCATAAACAATAGAAAACATAAACCATAGAACGAATTCAGAATAATTACTCTCAACAATACCGGCTATAGCTTTATATATAAAAAAAATTATAAAAAGCGAAAGCAATTGAACTCGCGATTTTAGTTTATCCATTTTGCTAAAAATAATTTTGTTAAATTTAATTAATAATAATCATAATATTGAATATTATAATAAATAAAAGAATTTAAAATATAAATTAGAAATGTCCAAAATCAAAAACCCTCCTAATTGTTACGTATGTGGGAAGAATTGCGAGAATATATTAGATAAATGCTATTATTGCATATGCAACATCACTGTTTGCGATGTTTGTTTAAATTCTGTAAAAAAGAACGATACCACCTGGATTTGTCCTCACTGCAAAGAGGAACAAGATAAAGAAAAGTCAAGAATTTTCCGAGATAATTAATATAGAAAAAAGATTATTATTCCGAAACGGTTAATTTATGCATAACATACGTTTTAAGTTCTCTTTATCGGTATAATTCATGATTTTTTTAAGCCAATGATGATAAATTTTAAAAAATGATTTAATGTCTAAAAATATGATAAAATCTAGGAAGTCTGAGGCTAATCATCTTAACTTTAATCTTAGTAATATAAAAGAATATAAACTTTCGATGTTTTAGTGAGTTATAAGAATTAGATATTTACGTGTTATTAATGGCTAAAATTTCAAAGGTTTTAGAAATTGACAATTGTAATAAGGATATCCTTTCTCAGGCACTTTTCAAAGCCGAATTTTGGGAAACCATTAACCCAACAAAGAAAATGGAAGCTAACTTTATAGCACCTAATGTGTTG
The DNA here is from genome assembly GCA_030668025.1 of Promethearchaeota archaeon. Next base: position 4,776 of record DAOUUT010000014.1, on the reverse strand, counting down.
TATACTAAAATATACGACGAGATAGATGTAGTTCACGTTCCAATAGAAATGGAAGGAGAATTAGTGCTTTCAGACAAGGGTGATATCGGAGGAAAGGGGCGATTAGTTGAATTTAACGTTAGAAATAATAAAGATATTAAACAATTAGAAGGTCGTTTGCGAATTAAAGCCTTGACCCCGACTAAATCTAAAATAGGAGTCTTTGTGGAGAATTTTACTTTAAGTGGTGATTTCCTCAGTTTGATAGGCAGTGTTGCAAATCTTACACTTCAAAAGAAAATTACCGAAATGATAAGGAATATTGAGAAATATTGCAAAACAAAAGATCTGAAAGATTTCTTATAAAATAAACGAGGCAAAACCAATAGATTTGAATTTAAAATTTCTAAAAAAAAAAAGTAAAAGTTTTGATGGTTGATATAAAGATTTCTTGTAATACGATAGAATTTTGTTTAAAAAAAATCATTTATAAGCTCGTAATTTATAAGCTATATAATTAGAGAGAATTAGAGATAACCTCTAATAACACGGGGTTTTTAGAAAAATGAACGTTTGGGTTTTAGATTCTGAAAGCGGAATAACTTTGTTATATAAACCGTATATGGACTTCGCTTTAGATGAAGATCTCATTAGTGGTCTTTTAGCGGCATTAAATCAATTTACTACTTATGAATTTCAACAAGGTATAGAAAGTATTGAAATGGGAGGGCTCCGATGGTGCTATTTAGAAGATAAAGAGGCTAAGTTGTTGTTTATTGCGGCATCTGAGAAAAATATAAGTTCAAATATGTTAAAAGCTCGGCTCAATGTTATCATGCAAACCTTTCTTGAGCAATATGTTTCTGGAGATAAAAAAGAGTGGGGCTCTATATGGAAAGGCGATACAGACCTTTTTAGCCCTTTTAAAGATGTTATCGATGAATACTATGCGCAGTGGTTAACAGCCGAAAATATCACAACAATCGCAGAATATTTTGATATTTTAGGTGTGTTTCAACAAATATTAAATGTGCTTACAAATCTAATTGAAGCTCATTTTCCAGCTGAAAAAAAAGAAACGATTAATTCTCAAATCGAATCTATGTTTAACCATTATTTAAATAATGAATACGTGAAGAATAATTCTGAATTAAGCAAATTTTCATTTAGCCATTCTACTGGAATTAATATCATTAATATTGACCCTACTAAATGTGACATGCTGGTAGTTGAAAAGCAAATAATAAATTTAATAAGAAGGATTGTTGAAATGATAAAATCCCAAGAGGGATATTACGTAAGTCTACATTATTTTATAGAAGAGAATATTTTTGAATATTTAATTTCTAACATTTCTCTGTTAAATGAACTCAATTTGTTCAAATTTCTTTTACAACTTTTTTTATTAAAATAATTTTATCTAGAATATAGTCTATGTATTCTAAAAACTTATTAAAAACTGTTTATTAAACAATATTAATATAAAAGTACATCTTAATTTAGAGAAATGATTAACCTTCCTCTACTAATTTTTGTTTTTATTGTCTTTGCTTTAATTATTGTAAGTTACTCTATGAAAGATGTAGATTTCGTAGCAGTCTCTTTGATATCTATGTTCATAGCGGCGTTTGTTACTGGTTTGGTTTTGGAAGTACCATTAAATTTTGACAATTGGTTTGATAATTTCGTATTATCTATTGAATGGCAAGCAATAATTATAATTATGAGCATGAGTATTATATCTAAAATTGCTCAGGATTCAAACGTGTTAGAATATTTAGCCGTAAAGATTTTTAAAATCTCAAAAGGAAATCAGCGATATTTTCTTTATCTACTTTGCGTTATTACTACTCTATTGGCAGCCGTTATCAGTGATGTAGTCGTGGTTATTATTTTAGCACCTGTAGTCGTTCGCCTTTGTCATTTCTTAAAAATAAGAGCGGGTACCTATCTTCTAGGAATGACGATTTGTATTAATATTGGTTCTATTATTACCCCCTTTAGCTCAGGAGAGAATATCATTATTTCTACTTGGTTTGCACTTGATACAGTCTTTTTTATCCAATATTTCTGGGTTTTTTCTTTTGCGTTGTTGTTTTTAACTATATTTTTGATAGATAAATTAATGCTTTCAAAAGAGCCGGAGATTGAAGCGCAACAGAGAGAATACGTGTTAGAGCTAATAAGTACAGATGTTATGATCAAAAATAAAACAATGTTTTACTTTAATAGCTTCGCTATACTCGTTACTATTGTTTTATTTATCGTATTGCCATTGCTTTATCTTACAGCTGCAATTTCAGCAGTAATATTAGTTTTAGTTAATAGAAAATATACTAATAAACCAATGGGAAAAATCCTAAAAGATGTTGAATGGGAAATTATATTTTTCTTCATTTCCATGTATGTCGTTATTAATTGCATGTTGCAAGCTGGTTTCAGGGACATTATTGGTTTGATTCCTTTTGAATTTTTTGGACCTATATTAACAGTTTTTATAATCCTTATTCTTGTTAGTCTACTGTCAGGCTTCGTTGCAAACACCCCAATAGCTCTTATCTTTTTACCAATTATTGACGTTTTAATGGATGATTTTGCCTTTCCAGCGACACCTCTACTATTCGCCTTTATCGTTGCCATAAATATAGGAGGGAACATTTTACCTAGCGGAGCCGCAGCAGATATGATGACTCTTAAAGTAGCTAAAGATAGTGGTGTTGAGAATCTAGGATTCAAAAGGCTGCTAAAAACAGGAGCTATTTTTGCGTTTATTCATATTGCAATTTCTTGCCTTTATTTATTAATCCTTATTCCCTTAACGTCATAAAAAAGATTGTAATAAAAATTTAAAAAAAATAGATTTTCTTTCTAAAATTTTAGAAAAAACTAATTGAATTTCGGTTTTCTATCTTGCCAAGGAGCTAATTCTTCAAACGCTTTAGAAACTTGTAAGACAGTAAGTTCATCGAATCTTTTCCCGACTATTTGCATTCCAATAGGTAAACCGTCACTAGAATAGCCACACGGAATACTAACTGCTGGATGACCACTCATATTAAAAGGATAGGTAAAGGGCAACCATCCTAAAGCAGTCATATTTTTTCCATTAATAATTACACCCGTTTTCCCAGTTTCTTTTTCAATCACTAGTGATTTACCTAATTCAAAAGCTGGACATGCTAGCGTAGGAGTTATTAGGATATCAATATTCCTAAATGCTCGACAAATATCTGAATAAAACATCTCTCTTTGAACTTCTGCAATCTTTAAGTCTTTTACAGAAAATGATAATCCACGATTAATTAGATCTACCAAATCAGGTTCCATTTTATCTTGCCATTCTTTTAAAAATGGTCCTAATAGATAACCGAATCCTGAGCTCCAAAGAGCTAAAAATAGAGATTCGGGGTTTCTCAACTTAATTCTACTTTTCTCTATAGACCAACCGAATTCTTCAAATTTTTGAATCCCATTCATCACAGACTTCTCAACTTCAGGATCAAGAGCTTCTGCAAATCCTAAATCCAAAGAATAACCTATTTTTAAATTATTTGGTGCATTGTTTAGCCTTTCTAAATAGCTAAAATTTGGATTTGGTACAGAATATCTATCAGAATCATCTTGACCTGCGATAATATCTAGCACTAAAGCTGCATCCTTAACATACCTAACTAGTGGACCTTTATGAGTGAATGTACCAGTATATCCCATCAATTTCATCGAATTCTGAGGAACTCGCCCAAAAGTTGATTTAAGGCCAAAAAGACCACAAAAGCAACTAGGTATCCTAATAGACCCGCCCCCATCTGAACCTATACCTATCGGACCTAATCCTGAAGCAACAGCTCCAGCAGCACCTCCGCTTGACCCTCCAGGAGTTCTTTCTAAATTCCACGGATTTCTTGTTACTCCGAAAATTAAATTGTCTGTTTCTCCTTTATATCCAAAAGCAGGAGTGTTAGTTTTACCTAAGATGACAGCACCAGCATCTTTTAACCTTCTAACTACAGCCTCATCTTTCCGGGCTATGTTATTCTCAAATGTCTTACTACCAAAAGTTGTTCTGATTCCCTTGGTTTCTGTTTCATCTTTAATCGAAACGGGGATCCCATGTAATAACCCCATTTTTTCTCCTTTTTTAACTGCTTCATCTGCTTTTTTTGCTAATTTTCGAGCTAAATCAAAAGTAGGTGTACAATATGCATTAATTATAGGATTTATTTTCTCAATTCTTTCTATTATTGTTTCTGTAATTTCAAGAGAAGTTAATTCTTGTGTTTTAATTTTTTCTGCCATTTCGCAAGCAGACATGAAACAAATATCTTCCTTCTTCATATTTTCAATTTACAATTTTATTTGTTTTAAACTTTTTGAATTGAAAAAAAAATTGGAATAAAAAAAAATGATTTAAGGGAAAATCCCTCTTAACTCAATTGCTTTCGCGATTCTTGATACAGCTATAATGTATGCCGCTGTACGAAGCGAAATATTTCTCTCTTTTGAGATTTTATATGTTTCTTCGAAGGCTTCAATAATAATTCTTTTGAGTTCTTCGTTAATACGATCTAATTTCCAGAAGTAGGAATTAATGTCTTGGACGTATTCGAAGTAAGAGACGCAAACCCCACCACTATTGGCGAGGATATCTGGTACAACATAGATTTCTTTCTTAAACAAAACTTTATCCGCTTCTGGTGTTGTAGGACCATTTGCACCTTCTAAAACTATTTTGCAGTCTATTTTCTCCGCATTTTTTTCTGTTATTTGATTTTCTATAGCTGCAGGGATTAATACATC
>DAOUUT010000118.1 GCA_030668025.1 Promethearchaeota archaeon | reverse complement strand
TCTTTTCTATTAAACTCAGAACTTGCCTTAGACCTTTATCTTCTTCTCCTCGAATCATATTTGGGATGTGATTAATGCTAAGATAATTTAAATCCCCTGTAATTTCTATTTTATTAATAAGGTCTATAATTTCTCTATTAGTTTTAATTCTAATTCGGTTTAGAGGAGTAGTTTTAGAATTACAATAAGGGCATGTACTATCCCTTGTATATGCGTAAATCTTTTTTTTGTGGGAACTGAGAGGGCACATTGAATTAAAGCATATTCTTAAGGAATCGACATTTTGTTTTTGATACTTAATAATTTGGTTGCTTGGGTATTGATATATGTTTAAGTCTTTTAGCAAGTTTTTTTTTTTTTTTTCGTAAAAAACAATCTGAACTTCGTTTGTTGCTTTTTTAAAAAGATTAGGCCCAATATCGTAGATTCTAAGAAGATTCGCAATAGATAATAGACTTTCTCTAAAAACTACGTAGCCTTGCCTTAATAGGAAGCTTTTGGGTACTAAATATCCTACTATTCCATCCGTCCACGCAAGAGACTTTAATAAAAATGCGCAGTAAATGTCGTTGTAAAAATTATTTTCTAATTTTAATTTTTTTTTTTGATTTACGTCCAATATATTCCCATAAGGAGGGTTTCCAATAATAAGATCAAACTTAAACTTACTAGATTTTTCTAAACTATCTTCCAACAAAATATTCGACTCTAAAATTGATAAAAGTCTAGAATTATACGGATTTGATTCGTTATAACACCACTTAAATAATTTTAAAATGCATAGTTTCCTAGCAGAATCATTTATTTCGGAGCCATAAAGATTTTCTAAAATTTCCAACTTGATTTTATTTATGTCAAATTCAGAATTAAGTTTTTTAATTATTTCGCAAATTTGATTAGCAGAACTTAAGAGAAACACACCAGAGCCGCACGCAGGATCAAAGATTGAGGCATTCAATAGTTTCTGTTCGCAAACTTTCCTTACGCTATCTTCTAACTTAAAAATATCGTTTAAGTCGTTAAATTGAGTATCCTTCAAATTCTTGTTTAAAAAAAGACTTAACCCTTGAAAAACCATAAAATCGGAAATATTTTTATGAGTGTAATAAGCACCCTCTTTTTTTCTACTCCTATGCTCTTCTAAAAATTTTGCTTCAATATTACTTAGCGTTTTGAAGCTATCTGAAGTTTCCTTATGGTTTTGAGTTTCTATAGAATTGAGGATTGATTCATATATTTCCTCAACTTTTTCGAATTTTACTTTCTCTCTCATGGATTAAAACTTTTAATTAAAGAAATTTTGCGATATTAATATCTTACTCCTTATATTCTTTATCCTTTATCCTTTATCTTTTTATAGTTATATTTATTTATTATAATTAGAAGTATGACGAATAACGAAGATGAAGAAGATTACCATGGAGTCGCTCCAATCAAGCCTATAATAAAAGAATTGAAAAAAGAGTACGATAAGGACCCAAACGATTGGAGAGTTATAGGATCAAAAGACGACCAGGGAAATACAGATACTTTTATAACAAAAAAACCCAATGCGTATTGGCTAAAATCTAAAATGCTCAGTCCTTATTCCTCGTTGACGATGGGTACCATTGTTCGAAATATTGACAAAGATATCGATGTAGTAGTGAGAAAAGGAAAAATCTTATCACCTGATGAAATGTTTCGTCTTTTTGGGATGGTCGTTCCCATAAAAAAGGATCAAAATATCGTTGCAGCGGGGATCGAAAAATACTCGCAACAGCAGGGAAATTACTTAAAAGAAATCGTTGGCGAACGAAATTCGAATTTAGGATATCAAATGGCGAAAAGAATTGACCAGGAATTCACAAAGAAACATCCTCTAAGAAAGAATTTGTACATTTGAAGGAATGAACTTTTTTTGGAATACTCAGGAAGTTTAATATTAGAAATTAAGAAAAATTTAAATTTTGCTTGTTAAAGAGCTAAGCTCATCTTTACTTTTTATGATTGGAAAATTTGAGGAATATTTTGAGGAGCCATTGATTAATTCAGCTATGATGGCGTTCATTTTTTCGGGACCAGGTTTTCCTTCGAGTGTTTTAGCAAATTCCTTTATCATGGGCACTTTTAAGTCTTCAACATAAAAGGATAAGCCTTTTTCAACTTCTTCAAGAAGAAATTTAAAAGACAAATCGGCAGCTCTCTCTGTGATAAAAAGAGGATTATCGGGTTCTTCAAACGTGTAGGATATCTCTTTCCAGCGAGCTCCACTTGCGTCTACAGGTACCATTCCAAAGATATAATCGCCGGTATAAATCCAGAACGGAATACCATTGTCAAACGAAGAATTAACAATTGTTAAGAAGTCACTCATACTAAATCTGTTTTCTCTAATTCTATTACTTTTATTATATATAAGTTGATAATTAAGATTTTTCTTTATAATTTTATGATCTAATAAATATTATTTGAATCTTTTCTTTTAAATAGCTTTTTAAATGAATTTTAAATAAAAAGAAGATTATTATATTATACAAGATGCGCAAACTCGACTATAAAAAGATAGCTGTTGACATTCAAAATTGGATTAAGAACTATGTTATGTCTGCTAACGCTGAAGGTGTTGTAGTTGGGCTCAGTGGTGGAATTGACAGTGCAGTTACAGCCGCATTATGCTCAAATGCACTTGGTAAAGAAAAGATTATTGGGTTAGGTTTACCTTGTGAATCAGCATCGCAAGATCTTGAAGATGCAAAATTAATAGCTAAAGTTTTAAGCATCAACTTTAAAATAATAGACTTAACATCAGTATATAACAAATTCTTAGAAGTTATGGAACCAATAGTTAAGACGAATAAAATGGCTTCTGCTAACTTAAAATCCCGATTACGAATGACAACACTGTATTTCCATGGTCAGTCAAGGGGAAATTATTTGATTGCGGGTACAGGTAATCGTGCTGAATTAGCCATCGGATATTTTACTAAATATGGAGATGGTGGGGTTGATTTTGAACCTCTTGGCATGTTATATAAAAAAGAAGTAAGAGAAATTGCTAGAATTTTAAAAATTCCTGAAAAAATAATCTTAAAACCACCTTCCCCGGGGTTGTGGGTTGGACAGACAGACGAAGGAGAAATTGGATTATTATACGATACAATAGACGAGATTCTTTATAGATTTGATTACAACTTAGGTTTTAATGGATTAAATAAAGAGGATATAGAAAAAGTAAGAAAAATGAGGAAGATTGCGGAACATAAATTAAAAATGCCGCCGATGTACAGGATAAAATAAAATAATTTTTAAACCAAATTACAATATTGATATTAATCCTCTAATTTTATTAATTCGCGAAGTAATTACATTAAGTTGATTTTTCAGGTTATTATTTTTATTTTTGAAGTCTAATTCTGATATTGAACCCTTATTGTAATCTTTCTCTAAATTCTTAAAATTACTTTCCAAAGAATAACGCTTGCCTTCAAGGGCTATCAACTCTTGATATAAAGTATCTTTATCATTGGATATCATTGGACTATCTAGACTTGGAGCAGAAAAATCTGGCTCATCACTAACATTTACTTCGTTAAAATTGATAAATGGCGCTACATAAGACTCTTGAACGTTTTTATCCTTCTTATTTTTCTTATCGTCTTTCTTTTTTTCTTCTATTACGATTTGCTTTTTTTTAGTTGAACTAATGATTTCTTGTGGTTTATTTGAACCTTTATTTCCCATCGAAGAAAATACATTAAAGAGATCAGAACCGCTTGATACTATTGATTCTTTTTCAATTTCTTCAATTGAAACAGATGTTATTTTTGGTTTCTCTGTTAGAAAAGGCGTAGATTTAGAAAATTCTGGAATAGTCGCATTACTTGATTCTTCAGTTATTATCGGCGTAATTTTTCGTTTCTCAGTTATTATCGGAATATCATTTAATTCTTCAATAACAATCGGGTCAAATTCTGGCACTTTTTCGGGAGGAGGAGTTAACTCTTGGTTTTCAACTTTCGAAGCGTTTTCTTTTGGGTTTATAGGCATTGGTGTTAGACTTTTCTTAGCAGGTTCTATCCTCTTTCTAACACGATTCACTTCAACGGGTTTAAGTTTGGGTTGTTCTTTGGAGACTATCGTTTTGGGGGTAGGTTGATTTGTAGTTGGAGGATGTTTTATAAGCGTTTTAATAACAGGTATTTTAATTATTGGTGGAGCTAATTTCACATGTTTTTTAGGAACTATTTTTTGTACTTTACGCTTCTTCATAGATTTAAGAGAATCGTCTTTATTTTCCAATTCTTTCTTAAGAGCGTCTACCTTTCCTTTTAAATTCTCGATTTCTCCCTTAAATTTATCTGATACTTTGTTAAATATGTCAGTTAGATCAACTTCAGATTCAGCACTTTTAGGTTTAACATCTGGTTTTTCGAAATCTTTTGGATCTTCTTCTTTAGAAATCTTCGCACTCTCGGGAATATTTAACATTTCCTTTAAATCATTTGGAAGAGATGTCTCTGAAAACCAAAGATCAAGCGTGTCCCATTCTTCCAAATTTATAAGAATGAACTCAATAACATCTTTTTGCTCAGAAGTAGTACTTAAACTCTTTAACTTATTAAAGTGATTAATGAGTTTGCTTTTTGCTTCAATCTCATCATCTGGAGATGGTTCACCCTCAGTAAGAAACAGATAAATTTCTTTAACTTCTTGAAGTGTTGATTCAAAACTTTCTTCGTCGGTCATGATATTACTTCGATTTGAAATTTGATTTTATAAACTAACCAAAGCTTATTATTTTAATATTAAAAAAACAATTCACTAATTTATTTTTTTGTATTATAATTAGTTTAAAGATTTTAAAACAAAAGCAGAAAAATCTTAAAATAATAAAAAACACCTATAACAATATGATTACTAGACTTTTAGAATCGAATGAAGTTGTACGAAACACTGTTAAAAGAATACAGTTCGTTAAACAAGAAGGACATTCGCTATTTTTTAAAGCAACACTCCAATTAGAGTATCGATCAACGCGAGAACTTCTAAAGGGAGTTGATTCTGTTAAAGAGGTAGAAAATCGTTTCAACAAAGAAGGGATAATTCGCATTGATGTTATTTCAGATAAAATTATTCGTATTCGATTTAATGAAGGAGATCTTGTTGAAGAAAACAAAACACAAATGGTTGTAGGCACATTTAAAGGACCTACAAAGGCTGATTTGAATAAAGTTAAGGGAATATTTACAGTTACAACAAACAATATAAAAATAGAGATAGGGACTAAAATATTTCGCATCGAAATCTCCGACCTTGACAATAATAAGTTATGTGGTATTAGTGGACAAGAAAAGAACTTATTTTACGCGTGGGATTCTTACAGTACGGGCATTTCTTATAGTAGAAAAGATAATTCTCCAATGGGGGTAGAATGTTTCGATCTGTCCCCTCACGAAGCAATTTACGGATTTGGCGAGCAGTTTACAAGACTGAACAAAGTTGGTCAAACGATTGATCTTATGATGGACGAGGCGTATGGAACTACATCCACTCGGAGTTATAAAAACGCGCCTTTCTTTTTGAGTACTAAAGGATATGGAGTCTTCTTTAACCATTCTAGCCTCATGACTTGTTGGGTTGGAAGTATGAGCGTTGTAAACGTCCAAGTTGCGGTAGAAGACAATTTTCTCGATTATTACGTAATTATTGGAGACATTAAAGAAATTCTTTCTCAGTACACCGATATAACAGGGAAAGGCGTTGTTCCACCAAAATGGTCTTTTGGATATTGGCAAAGCAAAATATCTTACAAATCGGCTGAAGAAACTCTTGAGATTGCGAAAAGTCTTCGAGAAGCTGAAATACCGTGCGATGTCATCCATTTAGATACTCACTGGTTTAAAGAAGATTGGTTCTGTGATCTCGAGTTTGATAAAGAACGCTTCCCCGATCCCGAAAAATATTTTGAAGATTTGAAGAAATTAGGGTTTAAAGTATCTTTATGGCAGCTTCCCTACATACCGGAAGGTTGTCAACTCTTTGATGATTTGAAATCTGTTGAGGGTTTTGTAAAAACCAAGGACGGAGATATTTACGATACGGGGCGATGTTTAACTCCCGGATATAAAGGAATTGTAGGATGCATTGACTTTACTAATCCGAAGGCTATTGAAATTTATCAAGAACGGATTCGGAGACTTCTTAAGCTTGGAGCAAAAGCAATTAAGACAGATTTCGGTGAAAATGCACCCTTAGAGGGAGTTTATTACGATGGCACTCCTGGAGTTCAAATGCGCAATTTATATCCTCTTATATACAATAAAATTGTTGCTGAGGTTACAAAAGAAGTAACTGGGAGTATCTGTGCATGGGCAAGGTCTGCTTGGGCGGGCAATCAACGCTATCCCGTTCATTGGAGCGGAGATAGTAGCGTGAATTGGGAAAATATGGTACCTGTAATTGAAGGAGCCCTGTCATTTGGCCTTTCTGGATTCCAATTTTGGAGCCAAGACATTGGAGGTTTTCTAGGATCAACTAAAGGAGATATTCTTATTCGTTGGATGCAAGTTGGACTGTTTCATTCGCATAGTCGCATTCATGGCTCGGGCAAACGTGAAATATACAAATTCCCCTCTGAAGTACAGAGAATTTGTCGCAATTATATCCAACTTAGATACCGACTTCTGCCCTATATTTACGGCTCTGCTTTTGATTGCGTAGAAAAATCGCTCCCCATGACGCGAGCGTTAGTTGTTGAATATCAAAACGACCCTAATACCTGGAACATAGGCAACGAATTTATGTTCGGCGATTCTCTACTTGTCGCACCAATCACGGATACTACCAACAAACGAGCTATATATCTTCCTAAGGGAATGTGGACAAATTGGTGGACAGGTGAACGTATACGAGGTGGAAAGTGGATACACATTGAAGTCGATATAGAAACGTTACCGCTTTACATTCGCGAAGGTGGAATCATACCTATGGGTCCTGTTATGAACTATGTTGACGAAATCAAAACTGAAGAAATTGAATTAAGAATCGCGAATTTCGAAGGAGATGGAAAAACTACATTTGTAGTTCCCGTTAACGAAGAAATGGTATTAATCGAATACACAGCAATTAATGGTAAGCACACGGTAAATATTGGAAAAACGAATATTACTTTCAAAATTGAAGCTGTAGGTAGCGATGAAAAAACCTGAAAAAGTAAATGAGCTGATGTAATTATAAAAATCTAGTTATCTTTATTTATATATTTCTATAATTTAAAAACTTCACATTCATTAGTATGATTAATTAGAGAGGTTCATGCTGGAATAAAATTTTTTCTCTTCTCTACACTGTTATTACTCTAAAACAAAAATCGTACATAAAAATATATTATAGATTTAGTGGAATAAAAGGAAATCAACTTTCTCTGCTGAAAAACACCACTCTTTATAAAAAGATATAAGATAATTTTGAATTGTTCAAATCTCTGAACAGAGTGTTCAGAAAATACTTATTTAAGGCATTAAAATAATTAATTCAATATGAAATCAAATGCAAAATCAACAATAATAATTTTAATCACTTTAGGAATCATTTTCGCTTTAGCACTAATGATTACCATTAATCAAAGTTTTATTACGGGCAACAGCGATGTAATTAATTTTGATAAGGAAATTCCAAAAATTTCAGCAGTATCGGGAAAAATCCATATTGACAATAATTGGACCGATGCTAGGAGTGCGGGAATTTGTACAGGGAGTGGTACTTATTCTGACCCTTATGTTATAGAAGATTTAGAAATAGATGGTGAAGGCTCGGGAAGTTGCATCTTTATTGAAAATTCTGATGTGTACTTTAGGATCGAAAATTGCACACTCTACAATGCAGGAGTCCGGATCCCGCCGGATCCCTCCAATAGTGCGGGAATCCGATTATCAAACGTAAATAATTCTCAATTAATTAATAACAATTGTTCTTCAAATGTGATAGGAATATATCTCGAGTCTAGTGATAATAACACCATCTCGGAGAATAAAGTAAATTACAACTCTTGGATCGGTATACGCTTAATAGAGGATGATAATAATATTATCTCTGGAAACACTGTGAATAATAATAATTATTTTGGCATATGCTCCTATTTATGTTTTTTTAACAATATTTCAACAAATGTTCTTAAAAATAACAATATAATTGGGATATATACTAATACTTGTGGTAATAACACCATTTCGGGAAACACGGCAATTAATAGCAGTCATGGGATATATTCAGGTGGTGATAAATATAACAACATTTTGGGAAACGATGCTCACCACAATAGTGAAAATGGACTCTTTATAAGGGGACTTAATTGTATTATTTCGGGAAATAATGCAAGTTACAATGGAGTTAATGGGATATTTTTAGAAGGAGGCTGGTCATGGATATCGGGGGCAAACAACACAATCTTAGGAAACATCGCGAACTATAATCAGGTAGGGATAAGACTAGAAGGAACTAATAACAATATCATTTCAGGAAATACATTAATTGGAAATGAGATATGTATCTTAGAAAGAGACTGCGAAGGAAATGTATTTAAAGATAATGATTGTACACTTACGCCATCATTAAACTACTTGCCAATTATTCTCATTATAAGTATTTCAATCGTTGCAGTTTCTGTTTTTATTATCTTTAAAAATCGTAAAATGTTTAGAAAACCTCAAGAGGACTTAGAGTTCTTATGATACCAAGAGAGAAAAAGTATAAAAAGGAAGGACTTGCAATAACATCTATATCATCGAGATCAAAAAATAAAACCTTACTTGCAATGTCAGATCCTGATGTAAAAGCAGAAGATCTAAAGGATAATCAGAAAAAAGTATTGCAGGGAAAGACTCTACAAGTCTATTGGTATATTATAACTCATAATCGCGCGGGAGTAAGGGAGATTCAGAAGGCATTAAAAATGGTGTCTTCTGGAACGGTAGCCTATCAGTTAGATAAATTAATGAAGGCAGGGATTATTACAAAAAACGATGAAGATGGAAAATATTACGTGAAGGAAGGTATAAAAAAGGGAGTATTAGGGTTTTATTTTCGCTTAGGACATCTTATGATTCCCCGATATTCTTTATATTTAGTTATTAATATTCTAGGTGTTATAGGATATGTATATCTTGCGACCATTTATGGTGACGAGTTTATTGCCAATCCTGCGAGCCTACTTTTTTTGTTTTTTATAATTTATTGCACTTCTGTATTTATTTATGAATCGATAAAAATTTGGAAACGAAAACCGACATAGAAGAATTAGAATATATTTAAAAACAATATTTATAAAATGAGTGATAACGACCAGCATTTTAAAATAGTTAAACATAAAGATTATTTATACGTAATACAAGAAGATATTTCCGTAGTTCACTCTGCTTACACAAATGATCCTCTAAACATGTATCTAATTTTAGGAAATCATTCTGCTTTATTAATTGACACAGGGTGCGGGATATCTCCTTTAAAACCAATAGTAGATAAACTAATTGGTTCAAGAAAGCTATTAGTTTTTAATTCCCACGCCCATTGGGACCACGTTTTAGGTAACGAAGAATTTAGTGAAGTATATATTCATGAAAATGAAGAAAAAATAGTCTCTGAACCTTACAATCTGTCGCATACAAAGGAATTATTTGCCAAATATTATGCCAATAGAAATTTTTCTATCCCTCCTGCGAAAATTATTAAAAAATTAAGAAATGGAGATATTTTTGACTTAGGAAATATCAATATTAAAGTAATTCACGCACCAGGCCATTCTTCAGGCTCAATATGTCTACTTAGTAATAAGAACGAACTTTTTACTGGAGATGTTGCATATTACGGAGATCAGTTTTTACCTAGAAGAAGACACATTCCCATAGTACTTGAAAGTCTTTCTAAATTGATAAAATTATGTGAGAAAAATAAATCACTCGAACTTTATCCGTCACATAGACAATTTCCATGTGATATAAATCTTCTAACTGAGCTTTACAAGGGAGTTAGTAATATAAAAAATCTATGGCATACAAGAAATCCATTTGAGCTTTTTTATGCTTGGGAAATTCAAGACGAAGAAAATGATAAGTTTAGATATTTTGTATCTAGACTTTAATAAGTTGTTTCGATCCTATTTTTAAAATAAGAAATAACATTTAATACCATTCACTAGCTTTCCAAATTCACTTTAGGAGGCGTTTGAGTCAATTGAGGTTCTTTTTTAAAGATCAATAACGGAACTTCAACAGGATCTAAGAATTATAAGATTTTAGAATTACCCCCTAATAAGAATAATTTTAGAAATGTTTTTTTTAAGATAAGTTTTTATGCAATATTATTTTAAAAGAGATTAAAAGAGAAATCCTTATTGACTTATGACTCTAACTGCAGATTCTGTTGTTGAGATTAAAAACCTTAC